>JAEEHW010000137.1 GCA_016281055.1 Prevotella sp. | reverse complement strand
GCTAAGGAGTCACGCACAATGACCGGCTCTGACGAGGATATCAACAACCTCATGGTTGAACTAATTAATGAGAAGATTATAGGTTAGGACCCTACCCCTAACCCTCCCAAGGGAGGGAGTCTCCCCTTGGGGAGATTGAGAGGGGGTCGATAATTATATTAGAAAATGAACAACGTATTTGTATATTGCGAAATAGAAGGCACGCAGGTAAAAGACGTGGCTCTGGAGTTGCTGACGAAAGGACGCAAACTCGCCAACACGCTCGGCGTGCAACTGGAATGTGTCATCGCTGGCTCTGGCCTTGACGGCGTAGAGAAGCAGGTGATGAAATATGGTGTGGACAAGGTGCATGTGTTTGATGCCGAGGGACTGTTTCCATACACATCTAACCCTCACACCGCTCTAATGGTGAACCTCTTCAAGGAGGAGAAGCCACAGATTTGTCTCATGGGCGCAACGGTGATAGGCCGCGACCTCGGTCCACGCGTGTCGTCAGCACTGTTCAGCGGTCTGACAGCCGACTGCACAGAGTTGGAAATCGGCGACTTCGACATGAAGGTGAAGAACGATGCCGGAGAGATTGTTGACAAGCACTACGAGCAGCAGCTCTATCAGATTCGTCCTGCTTTCGGCGGTAACATCGTTGCCACCATCGTAAACCCTGAGCACCGCCCACAGATGGCTACGGTGCGCGAGGGCGTGATGAAGAAAGAAGTGCTCGACGAGAATTACAAGGGCGAGGTCATCAAGCACGACGTTGCAAAGTATGTGCCTCAGACAGAGTATGTGGTAAAGGTACTCGACCGTCACGTGGAGCAGGCCAAGCACAACCTCAAGGGAGCGCCTATCGTGGTTGCCGGAGGCTATGGCGTAGGCAGCAAGGAAGGTTTTAACCAGCTTTTTGAACTTGCGAAGGAACTGCACGCTGAGGTAGGCGCAAGCCGTGCCGCCGTTGACGCAGGCTGGATAGACCACGACCGTCAGATTGGCCAGACTGGTGTAACAGTACGTCCGAAGGTGTATATCGCCTGCGGCATCAGCGGTCAGATTCAGCATATCGCAGGTATGCAGGATGCCGGAATCATTATTTCGGTGAACAGCGACCCGGATGCTCCTATCAACACCATCGCCGACTACGTAATCAACGGCACCGTGGAGGAAGTAATTCCAAAGATGATTAAGTATTATAAGAGTAATAATAAGTAGCAACCCCTACCCCTGCCCCTCCCCGAGGGGAGGGATGGATATGTAGAACTATAAAAACAATTCCACAAACATATTCCCTACTCTCCCCACGGGGAGAGATGCCCGCAGGGCAGAGAGGGGGTCGTGGATTTAAAAACTATGGCTAATTTTTATACAGATACTCCTGAGATTAAATATTTTCTCAGCCATCCATTGCTGAAGCGCATCGTTGAACTGCGCGAGCGTGGATATGCCGACGCAGACAAGTATGACTATGCACCGGCAAACTTTGAAGACGCCATCGACAGCTATGAGCGCGTGATGGAACTCGCCGGTGACGTATGCGCCAACATCATCGCTCCCAATGCCGAGAGCGTGGATGCAGAAGGCCCTCGCTGCGAGAATGGTCGCATGATTTATGCTTCAAAGACCTACGAAAACCTCGACGCTACAGTCAAGGCAGGACTCAACGGTGTTACCATGCCACGACGCTACGGCGGTCTGAATTTCCCTATGGCGATATACTCTGCCATCAACGAGATGATAGCAGCAGCCGACACTGGTTTTGAAAACATCTGGTCACTGCAGGACTGCATAGAGACACTCTACGAGTTTGGCGACGAGGACCAGCGCCAGCGTTTCGTGCCCCGCGTATGTCAGGGCGAGACAATGTCAATGGACCTGACAGAGCCAGACGCAGGTTCTGACCTGCAGTCAGTAATGCTCAAGGCCACATACGACGAGGAGAACAAGTGCTGGCGACTGAACGGTTGCAAGCGCTTCATCACCAACGGTGACTCTAACATACACCTCGTGCTGGCACGTTCAGTAGAGGGCACACGCGACGGCCGCGGACTGTCAATGTTCATCTACGACAAGCGCAACGGTGGTGTTGACGTGCGCCGCATCGAGAACAAGCTCGGCATACACGGTTCACCAACCTGTGAGCTCGTTTACAAGAATGCCAAGGCAGAGCTCTGCGGCAGCGAGCGCATGGGACTCATCAAATATGTGATGGCACTGATGAACGGTGCACGTCTCGGCATCGCCGGACAGTCAACCGGTACGTCACAGATGGCATACAACGAGGCACTGGCATACGCCAAGGACCGCAAGCAGTTCGGCAAGGCTATCATCAACTTCCCTGCCGTATATGACATGCTCGCCATCATGAAGGCAAAGCTCGACGCCGGCCGCACACTGTATTACACTACGGCACGCTACGTTGATATGTATAAGACACTCGAGGACATCGAGCGCGAGCGCAAGGCAGCAGGTGACAAGCTCACACCGGAAGAGCGTACGGAGTGCAAGACATTCTCTAAGCTTGCCGATGCCTTCACACCTATCGCCAAGGGCATGACATCAGAGTATGCCAACCAGAACGCCTACGATGGAATACAGATTCACGGTGGTTCCGGCTTCATGCTTGAGTATGCCTGCCAGCGTCTGTACCGTGATGCACGTATCCTCACCATCTATGAGGGCACCACACAGCTGCAGACCGTGGCTGCAGGTCGCTATATCACCAACGGTTTCTATGGCCAGGTCATCGCCGACATGCTTGAGGCAGGCCAGGCACCGAAGGAAATCGGTACGGCAGACTGGTGCGCAGCCGAGTTCCAGCCACTGAAGGAAAAGGTTGCCAAGATGGCTGCGAAGTACAATGAGGCAGTGGAATACGTCAACGAGAAGAAGGACGACGAGTTCAAGGACTTCGCCATCCGTCACCTCTACGAGATGGCAGCCGACTGCATCATGGCTCTGTTGCTCATCGGCGACGCATCGAAAGCACCTGAGCTGTTCGCCAAGTCGGCTCGCGTATATACACGCTACGCTGCTGCCGAGATAGAGAAGCATTACGACTTCGTAATGTCTGCAACGGCAGAAGACCTGGCAGACTACCGCAAGGCTTGATTATAGAAAGGTATTCTTAAGGTGGGTTCTATAATTCCCACCTTAAGTACCTGCCTTATTATAACTATCTGAACAACAAAATCTCCGAAGGCGCAAACGCACCTTCGGAGATTTCTTTTTATGCATATTTTCCACACTTTAGAAGAGAGGAAAAGAATCGTACGACATAAAAATGCTAAAAAAGCCTTAAAAAGCAAACTTTTCGGCTTTTAGGCTTTCTTATTCCAACTTTTTTTAGTAAATTTGCAAGGGTTTATTTGGTACACAAATTCGCATAGCGGGCATTTATGGCCCCTTTACGGCGATTTATGTGAAAAAACGAAGAATTAAAAGATTAAAACATAAAAAATGGACGAAACACAGACTTACGATTACGACAGAATCCGCAAGATTAACATTGAGGATGAGATGAAGTCGAGCTACATCGACTACTCAATGTCGGTAATCGTGGCTCGCGCACTGCCTGATGTGCGTGATGGCTTCAAGCCAGTACACCGTCGCATACTTTACGGTATGCTCGGCATAAACAATACAAGCAGTCAGCCATACAAGAAATGTGCTCGCGTAGTAGGTGAAGTGCTTGGTAAGTATCACCCACACGGCGACTCTTCCGTTTATGGAGCTCTGGTGCGCATGGCCCAGGATTGGAGCATGCGATACACACTGGTTGACGGACAGGGTAACTTTGGTTCTGTTGACGGCGACTCACCAGCCGCAATGCGTTACACCGAGTGTCGTCTGAGCAAGATGGGCGAACACATCATGGACGACATGGAGAAGGAAACCGTCGATATGATGAACAACTTCGACGACTCGCTGCAGGAACCTACCGTGATGCCTACAAAGATTCCTAACCTCCTTGTCAACGGTGGCAACGGTATTGCCGTGGGTATGGCGACAAACATCCCAACACACAACCTCGGAGAGGTGATTGACGGTTGCTGTGCATACATAGACAATCCAGACATCGACATCGATGGACTGATGCAATACATCAAGGCTCCAGACTTCCCTACAGGTGCATTCATATATGGCATACAGGGAGTCAAGGATGCATACGAAACTGGCCGCGGACGCATCGTGATGCGTGCAAAGGCAGAGATAGAGTCAGCGGAGACCCACGACAAGATTGTCGTTACTGAGATTCCATACGGCGTAAACAAGGCTCAGTTGATTGAGAACATTGCAGACCTTGTGAAGGAAGGAAAGCTTGAGGGTATCTCAAACGTAAACGACGAAACAGGCCGTCAGGGTATGCGTATCGTTGTTGACGTAAAGCGCGATGCCAACGCAAACGTGATACTCAACAAACTGTTTAAGATGACTGCACTGCAGAGTTCATTCTCTGTAAACTGCATCGCACTGGTGAAAGGTCGTCCACGTCTGCTCACGCTGAAAGACTGTGTGAAGTATTTCGTTGAACACCGTCATGACGTAACCATACGCCGCACTAAGTTTGACAAGAAGAAGGCAGAAGCACGCGCTCACATATTGGAAGGCTTGATAATCGCCGTTGACAACATTGACGAGGTTGTTAAGATTATCCGTGCTTCAAAGGCTCCAAGTGATGCGCAGCGTACATTGGAGGAGCGCTTCAACATTGACGAACTGCAGTCAAAGGCTATCGTTGACATGCGACTTGGTCAGCTGACAGGTCTGCGTGTGGAAGAACTGCGTAACGAATATGCAGAACTGGAGAAACTTATTGCATACTTACAGCAGATACTCGACGACCCTGAGTTGTGCAAGAAGGTGATGAAGGATGAACTGCAGGAAGTGAAAGACAAATACGGCGACGAGCGCCGCACAGAGATTAAGCTTTCAAATGCAGAGTTCAATCCAGAGCAGTTCTATGCCAACGACCCTGTGGTCATCACGATGAGCCATCTGGGATATATCAAGCGCACATTGCAGACAGACTTCCGTGCACAGTCACGCGGCGGTACGGGTAGCCGTGGCAGCAAGACACGTGAGCAGGACTTCACGGAATACATATATGCAGCAGAGGCACACGACATGATATTGTTCTTCACACGTCAGGGACGTGTATATTGGCAGCGTTGCTTTGAGATACCAGAGGGCGCACGCGATTCCAAAGGCCGTGCAATACAGAATATGTTGCAGCTTGCACCTGGAGACAGCGTGAATGCATTCCTCGGCATACAGAGCCACAAGTTTGTTGATGAAGAATTCCTGAGCAGCCACTTCGTTGTGTTTGCAACAAAGAACGGTGTTGTAAAGCGTACATGTTTGAAAGACTTCTCACGTCCACGTTCTCTCGGTGTGCGTGCCATTAACATTAGGGAAGATGATGAGGTTGTAAACGTAATGCTGACCAACGGTCACAACGAGCTGATACTTGCAAGCCGCAATGGTAAGGCCGTGCGTTTCAACGAAACCGACGTTCGCGTAATGAGCCGTCTTGCTACCGGTGTACGCGGCATGACACTGCAGGGCGATGATGATGCCGTGATAGAAATGGTAGTGGCATACGATCCAGAACAGTCGCTGATGGTTGTTTCAGAAAAAGGCTTCGGCAAGCGTTCAAAGATTGGTGTGCTCACAGAAGTGACACGCGAGGACGGCACAACATACATGAAAGTAGAGGACGGTGGCTACCGTCTCAGCAAGCGTGGTTCGAAGGGTGTGAATACACTTAACGTAACGGATAAGACAGGTAAGGTTGTTGCAGTCAAGTGCGTGACTGGAGATGAGGACCTCATGATTATCAACAAGAGCGGCATAGCCATCCGCTTCGCCATTGCCGACACCGGCGGTGAGAAGGGACGTAATACGCAGGGCGTGAAACTCATCGAACTGAAGAAACGCGGTGAGGCCATCGCAAGTGTATGCGTGGTGCCACACGAAGATGTTGAAGAAGACGAAAACGGCGAGACAGAGGAGAACACCAACAACGAGGAGTAATTCAACGTTTCAAACCGTTTTACGTCAAAATAACAAATCCAAATAACAAACAATGTTAAGTCAGATTAGCAGAACGGAGCTTGCTTCGATTCTGCCCTGACAAGAAAAGGTGTAAATAATTAAACTTTAAGAAACAAATTAAAGAAAGAAAACTGAAGGATTGAAAAGCAAAAAAGAAAACTGAAGACTAACAACTGTGAATAAACAATTATGAAAAAGATTTTCATCACGATGCTGGCTGCTGTAGCAGCAACCGCATCATTCGCACAAGGCAATCCAAAGATTGAGAAGGAAGTAAAGGCCACCAAAGAGTACAATGCCGGCAAGACATTGCTTGAGGGCCAGTATGCCAGTCTTACTGACGAGCAGAAGGGCGCAGGCCACAATGCTCTCGTTGAGATTGTTTATCCAAACGCTTCCAAGGCTTTCGACACATGGCAGATAAACAGCACCATGGGCAAAAACGATCCCGTTGACTTCCAGCCTATCTATCAGGCTATCGACGAGGCTGTCAAGGCTGACGAGCTGAACGCCAAGTTCCACAAGAAGAACCAGGATCGTTTGGCTAACTTCCGTATTCCTCTCATCGTTGCCGGTCAGAATTATCTGCAGGTCAATGACTACGATAATGCATTCGAGTACATGAAACTTTATGTAACATCTGGATTCAGCTCACTGTTCAAGGAAGTGGCTGGCGAAAAGGATGCAAACATCGGCAACGTGGCTCGTCTTTGCTGTGCCATCATGTATCAGAAAGAGAATTATGCAGAAGGCATCAAGTATGGTGAAATCGCTATGGCCGACACTGCATCACGCGCTGATGCAGAGCCTTACTATTTCGCTTGCATAGAGAAACAGCTCAAGACAAAGGATGACACTCTGAAGTACATCAAGAAGATGGAGGAAATCGATGCCAAGAAATATTTCGCACGCATGATGAGCCTCTACAACTCTATCGGTGAGACAGAACTTGCAAACAAGTTGCTCGACGAAGAGATTGCACGCAATCCTCAGAACAAGATGGCTTACGCTGTAAAGGGTGAGAACGCTATGCAGAACCGTGAATACGATGTTGCCATCGCAAACTTCAAGAAGGTTGTAGAACTTGACCCTTCATTCACCGCTGTATGGTTCAACCTCGGTGTTTGCACATCGCAGAAGGGTTTCGACCTCAACGAGAAATACACCGACAGCAAAGGCAAGTTGCCAGCCGACAAGGCTGCTGAAGTACAGGGTGTACTCAAGGAGGCTATCGTAGCATACGAGAAGGTTCGTGAGCTCGATCCTAACCATGAGCAGATTTCTAACTGGCCTGTTCAGCTCCGTATGCTCTACAACGCTGTTGGCGAGACAGCAAAGGCTCAGGAAATCACAAACATGCTGGGTGACAACTAATTTAGGATAATCAAGAGTTGAAAATAGGGAATCATGTTCTCTATTTTCAACTCTTTTTTTTTCAAACATCAATTCCCTATAAGGCAGATGCGAAAGATTGTTTTTCTATCATTCATATTTCTATGTCTCACCATGACAGCTGCTAATGACGATGCCAAGAACGCCAAGCAGCTGAAGACAGACATTACCGCTGCAAAGACAGCGATAAAGAATGCTACGGACATGGAGAAAAATGACAACAACGCACAGAGGAAGCTCAATGCGTTGGAGAAAAGCGAGCAGACAATAGGGAATTATCTTTCGCAGGAAGAGTACAAGGAGAGAAAGGATCTGCATCTGTTGCTCATAGACTTGATAAGGAAACAATACGAAGCCGGCAACGAGAAGATGTACCTGAAGCAGAAGGTGGACACCGCATGGTATGTAAAGACAGGCCGCAGGATGTTTCTTGCGATAAAGACGTTTGACAGCATCGATGCCAAGCCCAACGACAAGGGCGTGGCGGAGCCGTCGTATCGCAAAAGACATTCAGAATACCTCGCCCCCTACAGGGTAAACATCATGAAGGGCGGCTTGTATTTCATGAGGCACAGGGAATGGGCCGAGGCATGGCAGTGCCTCGACATGTACCTTGACAGCCGCATCTGGCCACTGTTTCAGGACACCGCCCCCGACACCATCGATACAAAGCGCGTGGCATACATGGCGATGAGGGCTGCATGCGAACTGCAAGACCTTGACAAGGCACGCAAATACTCCAAAGAAGCACTGTCAAATACCACGCTGAACGAGAGAGGACTGACGATGCTCTCCAATCTTTCTTTGGCAAAAAAAGACTCCACCTTATATATAGAATATATCACCAAGGGATTTGAGAAATACCCAAAGTCAGAGTATTTCTTCCCCCGACTCATAGACTACTACACCAACAAGGGTGACTATGAGAGTTCAGAGAAATATGTTGACCAGGCACTGGAGAAAGACTCCACCAACCATCTGTTTATGCTGGCGAAGCACAGTCTGCTGATGTCAACAGAGAAATACGACGATGCCCTTCGTTATGCCTACAGGCTCATACAGGACAACGACACGCTGCCCATACTGAACTACAATGTCGGTTTCATATATTACCAGAAAGCCCAGCAGGCATTGAAGCAGACAGGCAAGCCCTACCGAACGAGGATGAAGGAGGCTCAGAAATACTATAAGTTTCTGCTGCCATACATGGAGAAATACCGCAAATCAGCACCTGATGACCGCGCACGCTGGCACGGCATACTTTATGATGCTTATTTGAACCTAAATATGGGAAAGGAATTCAATGCGCTGGAGAAAGAGTAGTTTATTATACCTTGCCATCATCTTGACATTTCTCTCTGCTGTCAGCTGTAAAGAACGCCAGAAGACAGTAGAAACGCCATGGGGCACCACGGTGGAGGTAGAGCAAGACGACGACAATTCCGCCGACACGATACCGGCCAACGGCAAGGGTGCGCGTTATTCCCTGGAGGACATCAAGCAGGGAGGTGAGATGATTATGCTCACGCTCTCAGGTCCCGACACATACTACGACTATCACGGCAAGGGTATGGGTACACACTACCTGCTGTGCGAAAAACTGGCAGAGCAACTCGGAGTTACTCTGAGGGTCGATGTATGCCGCGACACCGTTGAGATGCTGCAACGCCTGCGCAACGGAGAAGCAGACATCATTGCCTATCCATTGGACAAGAAATCACAAACCGGATTCCTTGCCTGCGCTGCCGGCTGGGTGGTGAGCAGCGAAAGCAAAGACCTTGCCGCCGCCATAACTGGCTGGTACAAGCCAAACATGCTGGCCGACATGAAGAAACAGGAAGAGCAGATTATTGCCATGGGTGCAGTGACGCGCCATGTCTATCCTATCATGCTGTCGGCAAGCAAAGGACAAGTGTCAAGTTACGACATCTTCTTCCGCAAATATGCCGCCACGGCAGGTGTCGATTGGGTGATGCTTGCCGCACAATGCTACCAGGAATCATGCTTCGACCCACGAGCCCATTCATGGGCTGGTGCCTGCGGACTGATGCAGATAATGCCTGCCACCGCCGACCATCTGCAACTGCCTCGCAGTCAGATGTACGAACCCGAACCTAACATTGCTGCTGCCGCAAGATACATGCGCGAACTGCAAGGGGTATTCCGTGATGTAGGCAATCCTGCCGAACGGCTGAAATTTGCACTCGCAGCATACAACGGAGGCTATTACCATATCCGCGATGCAATGGCATTGGCAAAGAAATACGGAGGTACCAACCAGCGTTGGGACAACGTGAGAAGGTATGTGATACTGCTGTCTGATGCGAAGTTCTATCGCGACCCGGTGGTCAAGAACGGTTATATGCGTGGTTCAGAAACTGCCAATTACGTAGATATGATAATGGAGCGTTACGCACAGTATCGCGAAGCCCTGCGCACTGGCAAAAAAATAATCTCCACCGTCAAGGCTAAGAGTTATGACGCAGAGAATTTCAAGGCTCCAGAGAGTGGTTCGGCAGCTGCTCACAGGGCATCCAAAAAGAACAAATGGAGGAAAGAATAAGGCGTCCCTGAAACGCACGAACTGCCATTTCCTTGCGATAGAAATCACGAAAGTCTCTTTCGCTCTCAAATACGCCAAAATTTCGCAAGTTTCGTATATTGCTGTATGACAGTAATATAACTTCAAATTCGCTTTCACAGCTTTCCCCTCCTCTTGTAAAAGCATAGCTATTACAATGTAATATGATAGCTTTTACCTCATAATAGCATTCACTTTACCATGCAAAAGCCCATGTTTTAATGCACAATGCACAATGCATAATGCACAATTATTGCGTGCAGTTCGTATTTTTTATTCTGTTTAACACCATCATGCATTGTGAATTTTAAATTGTTAATTAATTTAACATCTCTTTTGCACTTTTTCTTTGTGCTGATTTGTTCACAAATTCAGTGCGTCATTTGTTCACAAATCTCACTCTTAAAAACAACTTTTTGGAAGAATGTTTTGATCTTTCTGGAAACCAATTTTGACACATTGGTTTTCTATATATTAATGATAGGAATAATTTATCTGTAAAAAAACAGTGTTTTATTTTGCAGATAGATTATTTTTTTTTACCTTTGTGAGCCATATCATCTACAGCCGACTTCGCACTGTAAAGAACCAAATGAAAACAATGACGCAATTACCGATTGAAAGCCTGAACCTGCTGATGCTTAACGTAGGACTGGCAAGACATGACAACGACTGGAACTGGCAGGGAGTCAGTTCACCCTTCACGAGGATATACTACGTGAAGAACGGTCGGGCATGGCTGCACATCCCGTCAGAACTGCCGTGCGAGGGTGAGAAACGCATGGAACTGCGTCCCGGGCACCTATACATCATTCCGGCATACACACGCCACTCGTATGAGTGCAGCGGGGTATTTGAGCACTATTACCTGCATGTGTATGAGGGATTCAAAAACGAGACAAACGTATTTGAGATGTATGACTTCCCTACAGAGGTGAAGGCTGGCGACGGCGACGAGAAACTGATGGCGCAGATGGTGGCGGCACACCCGGAGGCCCGACTACCAGAGAGCGACCCACGCTCGTATGACAACACTACAACATTTGCGGATTACGTGAAACGCTACAATGCCCTGCCGCTGTGGAAGAAAATGCGTCTCAGGGGCGCCACGCTGATGTTGTTTTCAAGATTCCTCGAGAAAGCAACGCCAAGAGTGTGGACAAACGACGAAAGACTGACGAAGGTGCAGGAATACGTGCGTCAGCACATGGACAAGGACATGAACATAGAAGAACTTGCCGACGTGGCCTGCATGACAAAGCACTACCTAATCAGACTGTTCAAGAGGGAGCTTGGAGTATCGCCACTGCAATACATAAACCGCAAGAAGATGGAGCGGGCGCAGCTGTTGCTGCTGACAGAAAACATGAGTGTAAAGGAGGTGGCATGGTATCTTGGTTTCAACGACCACTCATATTTCATACGTCTATTCAAGAAAATAACGGGGATGACTCCGCAGGGCTACCGCAAACAAATGCAATAATGTCAATATCGTCCTATCGTTGTAGGTATATCGTCCAACGCTTTGTTAGGAAAATGGTGTAACTTTGCAAGGCAAATGGCGCAATACGCGTCATGTATGAGAGAATCTACTAAAATAAAAGACATGAGATATACTGAATTAGGAAAGACAGGGATGAAGGTGTCCCATCTGGCGTTCGGCGCATCATCGCTGGGCAGCGTGTTTCACGAAACGAAGGAGGCAGAGAGCATCAAGGCGGTGGAAACTGCCATCGACGGCGGCATCAACTTCATCGACGTGAGTCCATACTATGGCCATTACAAGGCTGAAACAGTGCTGGGCAAGGCTCTTAAATTCATTCCGAGAGACAAATACTACCTGAGCACTAAGGTGGGTCGCTACGGCAAAGACGGCGTAAACACATGGGACTATTCCGCCAAGCGCGCCACGGAGAGTGTATATGAAAGCATGGAGCGCCTGGGCATTGACTTCATAGACCTCATCAACGTACACGACATAGAGTTTCAGGCCGCTATGGAGGGCGGACTGCAGAAGGTGGTTGACGAGACACTGCCGGCACTGGTCGAACTGAAGAAGAAAGGACTGGTGGGCCATGTGGGCATCACCGACCTGCAACTGGAAAACCTGAAATGGGTCATAGAACACTCAGAGGAAGGAACCGTGGAGAGTGTGCTGAACTTCTGCCACTACTGTCTGAACGATGACAAGCTGACGGACTATATGGACTTCTTCGAGTCAAAGGGCGTAGGTATCATCAATGCATCGCCGCTGAGCATGGGACTGTTGTCGCAGCGCGGCGTGCCGGCATGGCACCCTGCACCGAAACCGTTGGTGGAGGCATGCGCCAAGGCAGCACAGCACTGTGCAGAGAAAGGCTATGCAATAGAACGGCTCGCCATACAATACTCAGTAAACAATCCACGCATTGCCGGCACACTGTTCTCATCGGCTAACCCCGAGAACGTGAAACGCAACATACAGTGGGCCAATGAAGAACCCGACTGGCAGTTGGTGAAGGAAGTGCAGGACATAATCGGCGACCAGAAAAGAGTAACTTGGGCAAACTCATGACAATCATTGACGCACATACCCACCTATGGAAGAAACAAGACACATGGGTGGACGGAAAGAGAATACTGTCGTTGAAAAACGGCAGGAGCATATTCATGGACGAAGAGGTGCAGATGCTTCCGCCATGGCTCATTGACGGCGTGAACTCGGCAGAGGTGATGCTGTCAAACATGGACTATGCGCAGGTGGGCGGCGCCGTAGTGGTGCAGGAACTGATTGACGGCAATCAGAACGAATACCTCACCGAAGTGCAGAGGGCATATCCTGACAGACTTTTCTGCATGGGCATGGCATGGACGCTCGACGAGGCAAAGGCCGTGCATGAGGCTGGAATGAAGGGCATAGCCTTTCCCGGCCACCGCATGAAGGAGCCGCTGCAGGGTCTTATGCCCATATTCAAATACATGGAGGAACAGGACATGGTGCTCTCCATGTGTCTGGGTGACGACAAAAACCAGATAGCCGAGATGAAGGAAGTGATACAGGAGTGTCCGCAGCTGAAGGTGGCGATAGGCCATTTCGGCATGGTCACCACGCCATCGTTCAAGAGTCAGGTGATGCTGGCGCGCGAGGGCGACAACGTAATGGTGGAGTCTGGCGGCATCACATGGCTGTATAATGCGGAGTTCTACCCCTACCCTTCTGCCATCCGCAGCATCAGGGAGGCAGCCGAATGGGTAGGCATGGACAGGCTGATGTGGGGCAGCGACTATCCACGCACCATCACCGCCATCACCTACAAGATGTCGTATGACTTCGTATGCAAGTCTGCAGAACTCAGCGAGGCAGACAAGGCCCTCTTCCTCGGACAGAACGCCCAGCGTTTCTATGGCTTTAAGAATTTACCGAAATTACCTTACATAAAAAATATGTCAGAATGAAAAAACCGTTAGTACCTAAGAAATATCTTTTCACATTCATCGTCATCACCTCACTGTTTGCGCTGTGGGGCTTTGCCAACGACATCACAAACCCGATGGTGGCGGCATTCCAGACAGTCATGGAACTGTCGGCTGCCAAGGCATCGCTGATTCAGTTTGCATTCTACGGCGGCTATGCCACCATGGCTATCCCCGCCGCACTGTTCATACGCCGTTACTCATACAAGAGCGGCATACTGCTTGGACTGGCACTCTATGCCGTGGGTGCTTTTCTCTTTATCCCGGCGGCCGAATGGCAGGAGTTCAGCTTCTTCTGCGTTTCGCTGTATATCCTCACCTTCGGCCTGGCATTCCTCGAGACTACCGCCAATCCTTTCATTCTGTCACTGGGCGACAAAGAGACATCCACACGCCGACTGAACCTTGCACAGGCATTCAATCCCGTGGGTTCGCTGAGCGGCATGGCTGTGGCTTCGTTCATCGTACTGCCACAGTTGCTCTCTGACAAGCGCGACGCTGCAGGACATATCATCTTCCCTCTGCTCTCCGAAGCAGAGAAGGCCGACATACGCCTGCACGACCTCGCCGTCATACGCAACCCCTACGTGGCTCTCGGACTGGTGGTGCTGGCGGTGCTGGTAATCATCGCACTGACCAAGATGCCACAGACGGAGAGCGAGGAACAGAAAGCTGCCGGCGAGACACACACGGTGAAGGAAACGCTGTCTAACCTGTGGCACAACAGCATCTACCGCGAGGGCGTATTCGCACAGGTGTGCTATGTGGCAGCACAGATTATGGTATGGACCTTTATAATACAGTATGCCGACCACCTCGGCATCAACAAGGCCACGGCACAGATGTATAACATCGTTGCAATGTCGTTCAACCTCGGCGGACGCTTCATAGGCACCTTCATCATGCGCTATGTGAACACGCGCCAGTTGCTTACCATCTTCGGCGTTGGTGCCTCGGTATGCACATTGGGCGCAATCTGCATCGAGGGCATGGGCGGACTCTACAGCCTTGTGTGCATCAGCCTCTTCATGTCTATCATGTTCCCCAGCATATACGGCATTGCCCTTGAGAACGTAGATGCCAAGGACACACACCTTGGCGCAGCCTTCCTCGTGATGGCTATCGTTGGCGGTGCACTGATGCCGCCGCTGCAGGGACTGATGATTGACCAGGGCACCATCTGGGGGCAGCCGGCAGTGAACATGTCGTTCCTCCTTCCACTCGCCTGCTTCCTCGTGATTATCGTCTATGGCTACCGTGCCTACCAGAAGAGGGGAGATGTAACTAATGTCATTAACTGATTATTAACAGAGAAATAATGAAAGCAATTCAGATTTCACACTCACAGGAGTTAAACATCATCGACATTGAAAAACCGCAAGCCCCAGAGGCTGGCGAGGTACTGCTGAAAATGGAATACGTAGGTTTCTGCGGTTCCGACATCAATACGTTCATGGGCAGAAATACCATGGCACTCAACCCCGTTATACCCGGGCATGAGATAGGCGCCGTGATAGAAGCCGTGGGCAGCGGAGTGCCCGATAGCCTGAAGCCAGGCATGGTAGTGACCTGTAACCCCTACACCAACTGCAAGCACTGCGCATCGTGCCGCAACGGCAGAGTGAACGCATGTCAGCACAATGAGACACTGGGCGTGCAGCGCAACGGTGCCATGAAGGAATACATTGTAATGCCGTGGGAGAAGATTATCCCGGCTGGCAACCTCACTTCAAAGACCAGTGCGCTCATCGAACCGATGAGCGTGGGTTTCCATGCCGTAAGCCGTGCACAAGTGACTGACGTGGACGTGGTGATGGTCATAGGCTGTGGCATGGTTGGCATGGGCGCCATCGTACGTGCCGTGACACGCGGAGCCACCGTGATTGCCGCCGACATCGACGACGAGAAACTGGCACTGGCAAAGCAGATGGGAGCCGCATACGCCGTAAACACAAAGACGGAGGATGTGCACCAACGCCTTGCTGACATCACAGGCGGTTTCGGCCCCGACGTAGTGATTGAGGCTGTGGGCAATCCATTCACATACCAGATGGCTGTTAATGAAGTGGCATTCACCGGGCGTGTGACCTGCATAGGCTATGCAAAGAGCGACGTAACATTCCAGACCAAACTGTTCGTGCAGAAGGAACTTGACATCCGTGGTTCGCGCAACGCCACGCCAGAAGATTTCCGTGGAGTGATACGCTACCTTGAGCGCGGCACCTGCCCTGTAGAAGAACTGATTACAAAGGTCATCCGTCCGGAGGAGGCACTCGACACCATGCGCTGGTGGAGCGAGAACCCCGGCAAGGTGTTCAGGATATTAGTTAAATTCTAAACACTTATTAATGCACAATTCATAATGCACAATGCACAATCACTATGCAGAGAAATGTTTGCCGCATGGTGATTGTGCATTGTGCATTATGCATTGTGCATTATGAATTATTGTGCATTATGAATTATTGTGCATTATGAATTGTGCATTAGTTTACTGTGCCAGGAACATATTTACTATCGCATTGGCATCTGCCATGGTTATACCATCATCACCGTTCACGTTGGCAGCACTAACGTTGAAGTTTGTGATGCTCGACTTGTCTGCTGCGAGGAAGTAGTTCACCACTGCGTTGGCATCTGCCATCGTTACATAGCCGTCACCATTCACGTCACCCAGTATAAAGGTATCGGGATATTTTATCGTTACCCACTGGTTCACGTATGGTTGGTACCTATGGCGCTCGAAGTAGCAGAAACTGTATTGCTCAAAGTATGCCTTGCCGCTTTCGCCTCTCATCTCCATGCCTTCATCCATTTCGAGGAAGGCAATGAGCTGGGCACACTGCTCCGTACCGAATACATGCAGTTCTGTCTTCGCACCACTCACGCGTAAGTGTGTGACGTATGAGTATGTCAACTGCCCACCACCTGCTTGAACGGTCTCTGTACCGCCATACACTCCATACATACCCTTGGAGAATACTTTTGCGCCGCCGTTGATGGTGAGGTAGTAGCTGGTGCCGCCGATCATGTTGAGCGCCGTTACTTTGGCATCGATGTTGAGCGTGCCGTTGCCAGTGATGGTGAGGTTGCCGACACTTGCCAGTCCGTCCCACTGCTCTGATGTTATAGTGTTGTCGCCTTCAATCTTTATGGTCAGTCCGTCAATCATGTTCAGTATGCCATAGCCACTGTTGTAAGTGGAATTTGCTGCAGTGTTGGTGATGGTGGCATCCTGCAGTGTCAGCGTCTTATTGTGTGGATTGTATGATATTGTGCCGCTTACACCAGGAAGGTCAGACAAGTCGCGGCAGTTGTTGCTACCCACCACGTTTTCTGCTATCCTCAGCTGATATGTCACGCCTGAGGATATCGTAACCCAGTCTCTGACAGGATTACCGAAAGCATTGCACACAATGCCGTTTACGAGGCGTCCTTCAAACGGGTCTGCTATCTCTACGCTGTCGAGTTGCATATTGTCTATGCCATACATACTGTTGTAGTTGGTGCCTTTAACCTTAACTATAGTGTTTTTGTTGCTTACGTTAAACGTGCACCTGCCTTCTCCGGTTGCCATGAATCCGTAGCCAATGGTACCTGCTATCGTAACCCTGGCTCCATCAGCTATGCTTATGATATTTTTCTTGCCTGCCTCTACACTCATCTTCATTCCCGACTCACCTGTCACCACAAGGCTTCCCGAGCCTGTAATGTATATATTGCCAGAGGATGATATTGCAAGGGCTTCGTCCGCAGTTATGGTGTTGCTTCCTTTAAGGTTCAGCGTAAGTACATTCAGAGAAGATGATATGCCATTTAATTCTTTCGTTTTTATGGTAGCATTGTTCAGGTTCAGCGTATGCGTCTTATAGTCATAAGTCACTCCACCGCTCACTCCTTCGATTGCCGACAGGTCACCACAGTTTTCTTCTGTCACGCTATATCCAGCCACTCGCAACCCAGTCATTGGTTTCCTCGTAAAATAGCCTGTCGTCGGGTTCGCATAAGTTACATCATAACATGGTGTGGAGTATGAGTATGACATTGCACCTACAAGTTTTAAGCAATCATAAAACATCAGTGATGAATATTCACTCTGCCATGCATCATTACAATATATAGTTGTAAGTCTAATACAGGATTCAAACATAGCATACATACTATACATGTTGGAGATTTTGAAGCCAGTGAGATCAAGACTTGTCAGGCCTGAACAATTATCGAACATACGCGCCATACTAATCACATTGGAAGTATTGAAGCCACTGACGTCAAGACTTGTCAGATTTGAACAATAAAAAAACATAGATGTCATATTCGTAACGCTGGATGTGTTGAAGCCACTGACGTCAAGGCTTGTAAGACTTGAACATTTATAGAACATTTCTTCCATATCCGTAACGTTGGAGGTGTTGAAGCCGCTGACGTCAAGGTTTACAAGCGATGTACAAAAACGGAACATCCCCCCCATATCCGTAACTTTAGAGGTGTTAAAGCCACTGACATCAAGACTCGTCAGGCCAGAGCAACCACAGAACATACTTCTCATATCCGTAACATTGGAGGTATTGAAGCCACTGACATCAAGGCTTGTCAGGCTTGAACAACCATAAAACATTTCCTTCATATCCGTAACATTGGAGGTATTAAGGCCACTGAGACCAAGATTCGTCAGCTTGGAGCAATTATAAAACATTGCCTCCATATTCGTAACATTGGAGGTATTAAGGCCACTGAGATCAAGACTTGTCAGACTGGAGCAACTAGAAAACATCATATACATACCTTTAACTTCGGAACTATTGAGGTTTTCTATTCCCGATATGTCTCTCAATGCGTCCATACCCGCAAACCAAAGATCGCAACTTTTAGGACGAGCCTCCTTAAACGAGCTGTCAAAAACCACATTCACCACTGAACGTCTGAACGTACTCCATCCAGTATTGGAACCCGTATCTGATGCATCATAAGCCAATACCTTACCCGTAGGCATTTCACCATATTTAAACGTCAGCGTATTACCGTTAAGTTCTGCATAAGCCGTTGGGTCTGCACTTGCACACATAGCAACAGCAACAAGCGCGATAGTCAGGAGATAGATTCTCTTAATTGAAATTGTTTTCATAATGTTGTGATTAGTCATGTGTTTCTTACCTTTTATGTAATATAAGCAATTACCTGCCGCAAAGGTACTAACTTTTTATGAAACAACAAAATAAATCACAATAATATATCTGAACATTGCCAAAAATATCCCATCACTGAATGGCAACTGTTCAGTTATCCTTAAACCTCTCGCCCCACAAACGAAGCATCTGCTGATACTGCTTTTCCTCCATGGGCGAATGTTGTGCATGCCATAGGCGGTGGTTCTTCAGCGCATCAGGCATGTATTGCTGCTGTGCAAAGTTGCCCGGATAGTCATGCGGATACTTATAACCGTCGCTGTATCCCAGTTCCTTCATCAGTCCCGTAGGTGCATTGCGCAGATGAAGCGGCACAGGCTGGTTGCCAGTCTCCTTTACTAATTGCAATGCATCATTAATTCCACAATAAGCAGAGTTGCTCTTTGGCGACGTAGCAAGATACACACAAGCCTCAGCCAGTGCGATACGTGCCTCTGGCCATCCTATCTTCATGACGGTATCAAAGGCTGCATTGGCAAGCAACAATGCATTAGGGTTTGCCAGTCCTATGTCTTCAGATGCACTGATGACGAGTCGGCGTGCTATGAACTGCGGGTCTTCGCCACCCTCTATCATGCGCGCCATCCAGTAAAGGGCAGCATCGGGGTCACTGCCTCGTATGCTTTTGATGAAGGCAGATATGATGTCATAGTGCATCTCCCCCTGTTTGTCGTAAGCCAAAGGATTCTGCTGCAGACGGCTCTCCACCAGTTTGTCTGTTATCTCGATGGTCTGCGATGATTCCGCCTCCACTACCAGCTGCAGTATATTGAGCAGTTTACGCGCATCGCCGCCACTGTATCTCATCAATGCAGCGGTTTCTGTCAGGCGGATGTCAAGTTTCTTCAGTTCCTCATCAGTGGTGACAGCACGCTGCAGCAACTCGTCAAGGTCTGCCTTTTCCAAAGGTTTCAGCACATATAACTGGCAACGGGAAAGCAGAGGGCGTATTACTTCAAAGGAAGGGTTCTCCGTAGTTGCGCCAATCAACGTTACTATGCCGCGCTCAACAGCACCGAGCAGCGAGTCTTGCTGCGACTTTGAGAAACGGTGTATCTCGTCAATGAACAATATAGGTGACACGGAGGAGAAGAAACGACTGTTCTTCGCCTTCTCTATAACCTCCCTCACATCTTTCACTCCACTTGTCACAGCAGACAATGTATAGAAAGGTGTTTCCAGTTTGTTGGCAATTATCTGCGCCAACGTAGTTTTTCCCACGCCAGGAGGTCCCCACAGGATAAACGAGGATATGCGCCCCGTCTCAATCATGTTACGCAGCACTGCCCCTTCACCCACGAGGTGTTTCTGTCCTATGTATTCATCAAGCGTCTTTGGACGCAGACGCTCTGCCAATGGTTCCATGTCTTTACTCTAATTCCAGTTGCAGACTATCTTTCAACAAGGCAAACTCCTTGTTGGTCTCTATCAGTTTATCAAAAAATTCGCGTGGTGTCAACCTGCGCACTACCTCTGTAGGCTCGGCCAGTCGCAGACTTATCTTCACACCGCCATTATGCAGATACTTAGCCATAGTGACCTGTACGCGCAGCAATATGTCTGACACATCCTTCAGGAGTATGCTGTTTCCCACCACGCCTTCTATATGTGGAAAGTCCGTTATATGCAGCTGCACATTCTGCATACGTATTGCCAACGCCTTGTAGTCAAGATTCTGCATCATGCGGTTACACATAGACAACCACTCTCGACGCACGTCATCGTCATTGAACATGGCTGTCTCGTTGGCAGCTTCTCCCAAACTCAGATTCTCAGTTTCTTTCTTCTCAGCCTTAGGATCACGCATTATATTGGAGAACGACGCTCCGATATGGCTCAACTTTATACGGGGAGCAGATGTTGCACCCCCGACCTTTGAGGTTTTCGGCGTTGTCTCTTGATTCTCTTGCTTTGCCGGCGTATCACTTACCGCTACGTTTTCTCTCTTTGCAGTCTGGGCCACCTGCGCTGCCACCGATGACTGCACCTCTTTTCTTATTATGTTCTTAAACAGGGATTTCAAACGCTCATAGGGGCTGCGCCCCGCACTGGCACCATCATCTTCCTGAGTTATCTGGGCCACCTGTATCAATGTCAGTTCACAGAGCAGGCGTTTGTTGCTTGACAAACGATAGCCCACATCGCACTGATTGAGTATTTTCAAGGCACGATATAGGAACTTAGGCGGACAACGCCTGGCTTGCTCTGCATATTTCTGACGTGTAGCCTCACTTGCCTCTATCAGCTGTGTGGTTTGCTCATCAGCTGCCATCAATACATTTCTCACGTGAGATGCAAGGCCGTTAATCATCTGTCCGGCATCAAATCCCTTTGACAGCACATCGTTAAAAGCCACCATCACCTCACTGACCTTGTTTTCGAGCGAGAGGTCAACAATACGGAAATAGTTGTCAGCATCGAGTACATTGAGGTCTTCGAGTACTTTCTTATACGTTATGTCTCCCTGACAGAACGATGCAGCCTGGTCGAAGATTGACAGGGCATCGCGCATACCTCCGTCTGCTTTCTCTGCTATCAGGTTGAGGGCTTCTTCTTCATATTTTATTCCCTCCTTCTCTGCCACGTTCTTCAGATGATTAATGATGCTCTGCACCGTCATACGCTCGAAGTCATATATCTGACAACGAGAGATGATGGTAGGGAGAATCTTGTGTTTCTCCGTTGTGGCAAGAATGAATATCACATGTGCCGGTGGTTCTTCCAATGTTTTAAGGAATGCATTGAACGCCTGAGGCGACAGCATGTGCACCTCGTCGATGATGAATACCTTGTATTTTCCTGTCTGGGGCGGTATGCGTGTCTGTTCCATCAATGCCTTTATATGCTCCACACCATTGTTTGATGCAGCATCAAGTTCAAAGATGTTCAACGAGCGTCCTTCTGTAAACGCGCGGCAACTCTCACACTCGCCACAGGCATCACCTGAAGGTGTAGGATTCAGACAGTTGATTACTTTTGCAAATATTCTTGCGCATGTGGTCTTACCCACTCCACGCGGCCCACAAAACAGATATGCGTGAGCCAGCTTACCCGACGACACTGCATTCTTCAGTGTCGTGGTCAGTGCCGACTGCCCCACTACACTGTCAAACGTCATTGGACGGTATTTACGAGCTGATACTATATATTCCATTCTTATCTGTTTTTATTATTTTAGTCTTACCGTTTATTTTTACTACTGCCTTGCGACCACCTTTTCCGTTGCGGTCTTTAATGACTACCTTTGTTGCTTTTCCATTATGCCACTTTACATCTACTGTAAATCCGCCACGTGCGCATAGTCCCTTTATCTCTCCGTCACTCCATTCCTTTGGCAGGGCAGGCAATATCGTTATTTGTGTCTCTCCACCTGCATACTCAGACTGCATCAGCATCTCAGCCACGCCCGCTGCACCGCCGAAGTTTCCGTCTATCTGGAAAGGCGAGTGGGCATCAAGCAGATTAGGATATGTTCCACCTCCACGTCGCGCATCTGCACCTTTGTAATTCATCGGCGACACATAATTGAGAAGCCTTCTGTATATATGGTATGCACCATCTGCATCCTTCAGCCTTGCATACAGGTTGACACGCCATCCTGTGCTCCACCCCGTAGTGTTGTCGCCTTTAATTTCGAGCGTACGCTTGGCAAGCGACTCTGTATTCATGGGGGTATGACCTGGGAATATATGGAACAGATGTGACTGATGACGATGCTGCGGATCCTCGTCGTCCCAGTCATGATACCACTCCAGCAACGCTCCGTTCTTGCTCTTTTTATATGCACGCAGACGCGGCAAAGTGCGGTCTATCTCTGCAATAAAACCTTCTTCGCCTCCAAGCAGGCGTGCTGCCTCACGGGCATTGAGCAGGCACTCCCGTATGAACGCCATGTCGGCCGCTCCTCCATAGAACGTAGAACCGGCAAAGCCGCCGTCGCTTTTATATCTGTTCTCTGGCGATGTGCACGGCATGGTAATCAGTTCTCCATCCTTTTCCACAAGCCACCCAAGACAGAACTCTGCCGCTCCCTTCATCACGGGATAGCACCGGCGCAGGTAATCCTTGTCGAGCGTGAACAAATAATGTTCCCACAGATGCGTGGAAAGCCATGTCCCTCCCATGTTCCACGTTGCCCACGAGGTATCGCCCACGCCACGGCCGACGGGATTGGTCATCGCCCATATATCCGTATTGTGCCCCACGCACCATCCTCTATCCACGCCATAGTAGTGCTGCGCCGTTTCCCTGCCCGACACTGCCAGTCTGCCGATGAAGTCAAGCAGTGGCTCATGCATCTCTGAAAGGTTTGTGACCTCAGCAGGCCAGTAATTTTCTTCAAGGTTGATGTTTGTGGTATAGTTGCAGCTCCACGGCGGTGTCACACTCTCGTTCCACAGTCCCTGCAGGTTTGCCGGTACGCCCCTGGTGCGCGAGCATGATATCAGCAGATAGCGGCCATACTGGAAATACAGTGCTTCGAGTTCCGGATTTCTCTCTTTCCTGTCGCCGTACCGCAACAGCTGTACGTCGGTAGGCAATGACGATATGCTGTCGGGTGTTTCGCCAAGCGAGAGGCTGACGCGCCCAAAGAAACGCTGATAATCCTGCTTCTGCCTTTCGCGTATGTCGTCAAACGCCATGCTGCTGACCCTGCCGTTGCGCGCCCTGACCACAGCCTTGTAGTCGGTGCCGTTGGTGGCAGGATTGTTTGTCGCACCATTGAAACTCGTTGCATTGGTTATATAAAGCGTGACGGCCTTGCAGCCTTCCACCTTTATCTCACCGGTCTCCGTAGCAGTCACCTTGCCGCCTTCGCCTTTTGCCGTCAACAGGGTCATGAAGCGTGTGCCGCGGTCTGGGTCATACAGTGCATGCACATCCACCCCACTATAATAATCCGGTTCATCATGATAGGCGGCATATCCCTGCATCGTCAGTACATTGCCGTCAGCACGCACTGTGTGGGGCAACTTGGAATCCAGGCGCAGCAATGCCGTCATGCCCTGCGGATTGTCCGTGACTATGCGCACTGCAACGACCGAGTCGGGAGCGGAGGCTATATACTGCGTAGTGCGCTTAAAGCCGTTCACGGTGTATGATGTCGTTGACATTGCATCACTGATGTCCAGCAGTCTGCCGTAATCAGCATATTTTGAGTTCACCTCATCAAGATATGTTATCGTCAGCGTACCCAGCGGCATGTATGTTTCGCTGTGCGGACCTTCCACCGCGCGGTAGGCATGCTCTGCCTCTGCATAGTTTTCTTTCGCAAGCATCTCGCGCGTCTTTGCCAATGCCGCAGCACACTGCTCTGCAGTAGGATGCAAATGTTTCTTGGACTCTCGCCCCTCACCAGTCCACAGCGTAATGTCGTTGAGCGAAATCCTGTCCTGCCTCGTTCCTCCATACACAATGCCTCCCTGCGTACCGTTACCAATCACGAGTGCCTCTTCAAAGTATTGCGCCGGACGATCATAGTGCAGTGTCAGGTTACGCTGTGCAGTGCATGTCACTGCCGTTGCAAGCGAGATAAACCCAAAAAGTATTTTCTTTTTCATATCTAACTTGCAAAGATAGTAAAATATCTGCATATTAAAAAGAAAACCACCCTTGTTTTATGTTTCTTTTGCATTTTTCTTTGCAGTGCCGAAAGAAAAACACTACATCTTCATTGTATGAAACATATTTCTGGTATGGTAATGGATTTTGACGTTCATTTTACACCTTGTCATAAATTTTCCACTTTCCTTTACAAAATGACAAAATAAAATATTCATCCCCAAGACACAAAATAGAGAATACGCAGAGAATTTTCATGAATAAAAGCACGTTGTTTTTGACATAAAAAAACGAAAGCACCCAAAGTTTGTTCAACTTTGGGTGCTTTCGTCATGCAATATGATAGCTTTTACCTTGTAATATGATAGGTATTACAGCATAAAACGATAGCTTTTACAAGGTAATATGATAGCTTTTACGATAACCTTCAGAACACCTTTACTGATTATCAACAGGTTACAATGCCCTCATATTTTCCACAGAATCGACCAACTGTTTTTTATTTTCAAATATCGCAAGGAAAAGGCGGTTGATAAAAACAAAGTGTAAGCAAAAGATTTGTTTTGCTTACACTTTGATAAATGACATAAAAACTTACGATATCTGAATTAACGTCAATTCGATGAAATCAAATTAATGGCATTAACGGTCTATATTGATGGCATTAACGATGAAAAATATTTATTTCGTCGAGTTCACGTTGGATTAAAATCATCTTCTCTTTCTTCCCCCGGCAGTGAAGTTTGGATTATACGACT
Source organism: Prevotella sp. (assembly GCA_016281055.1). Taxonomy (GTDB): domain Bacteria; phylum Bacteroidota; class Bacteroidia; order Bacteroidales; family Bacteroidaceae; genus Prevotella. The sequence continues at coordinate 38,799 of JAEEHW010000137.1, read as the reverse complement.
TCGGCTTATTTTGGGGTCTGTTGTCTGAATGGTGTTTGCCCTTACGGTTTCTATCATCAGAGGCATTATGATGGTCTGCCCTGCCCTTCTTGTCATAATGCTTATGCGGCGGAGGGGCTGACTGCGACTTATCATCCTTATACCAGAAGAAATACTGTCGCTGTGCGAGTTTTTCCTTCTGTGTCTTTGCAGAGAACACCGGTTCGAGGGTGTATGGGTCATAGCCAGTGTACCATGTTTCGGTGGCTACCGTCATCGGCGTAGGAGTGAAGTCCTGCACCTGTTCCAGTTTATAACCCATCCGACGAGTGAGGTCGGCAAGCTGCGCCATGTCCTTTTCATGGCATCCCGGATGCGACGATATAAAATAAGGTATCAGTTGCTGGCGTAGTCCTTCCTCTTTGTTTATCTGGTCAAAGATGCGCTTGAAGTCATAAAACAGCTTGAACGACGGCTTGCGCATCAGGTTGAGCACGTTGTCAGAGGTATGCTCTGGGGCAACCTTCAGACGACCACTGACATGACGCGTTATCAACTCACGAGTATATTGCCGCGCGGCCTCATCGCTGCCGGGATCCTTACTGTGGTGAAGCAACAAATCATAGCGTACGCCACTGCCTATGAAACTCTTCTTGATTTCAGGGAGTGCGTCAACGGCATGGTAGATGTCAAGCAAAGCAGAATGGTCTGTGACAAGATTGGGACACACCCTGGGATGCAGGCACGAAGGTTTCTTGCACGCCTCACAGGCTTTCATGTTGCGGCCGTGCATGCCATACATATTTGCCGACGGACCTCCGAGGTCTGACAGATAGCCCTTGAAGTCTGGCAGTTTCACCACCTCACGCACTTCACGCATGATGCTCTCTTTCGAGCGGCAGGCAATAAACTTGCCCTGATGCGCAGAAATGGTGCAGAAGGCACAACCGCCAAAGCATCCCCTATGCAGATTGACAGAGAATTTTATCATGTCATAGGCAGGAATGCGCTTACCCTTGTATTTAGGATGAGGCACACGCTGGTACGGCAGGTCGAACGATGCATCTATCTCCTCGGTCGTCATGGGTGGATACGGAGGGTTGACCACAGCATATACGCCATCGACACCCTGTATGAGTCGCTGCGCATGCATCTTGTTTGACTCCTCTTCTATATGGCGGAAGTTGTCTGCCTGCGCCCGCTTGTCGCGCAGACATTCCTCATGTGAGTGCAGAACGATGTCGTCTGACGTTATACCGTGAGGTATATCTTCTTTCTTCGACAGGAACACTATCTGCGGAAAGTCGTGCAGTTGGTCAAGTGTTTTTCCTTCTGCAAGAGCATTGGCGATGGCAACCGTCACTTTCTCCCCCATGCCGTATGTAATCATGTCGGCACCCGACTCACACAATATGCAGCGCCGCAGCGAATCGCTCCAGTAGTCGTAATGAGTGAGTCGCCTCAACGAGGCTTCTATCCCTCCAAGTATTACCGGAACATCAGGAAACAGTTGTTTGAGTATCTTTGTATATGTTATTGACGGATAATCCGGACGGCAGTCGTGGCGGCCGTCGGGCGAATAAGCGTCCTCCGAGCGCAGTCGCTTGTTTGCCGTGTATTTGTTGACCATGGAATCCATAGCCCCCGGCGATATGCCGAAGAACAGGCGCGGACGGCCCAGTTTCTTGAAGTCGCGGAAATCGCCATGCCAGTCGGGTTGCGGAACGATGGCCACACGATAGCCTGCTGCCTCAAGGACACGACCTATCACAGCGGCGCCGAACGATGGATGATCCACGTAAGCGTCACCAGAAAAGAGGATGATGTCGAGCTCAGTCCAGCCGCGCAGTTCACATTCCTTCTTCGTCGTCGGCAGAAAGTCGGTCAACATTTTCTGTATATAGCGCTATGAGATTGTGCAGAGCCGTGGCTTTCATGTTCTGATGGTACAACACATCGAAACAGAAATCCATCAACTGCTTGTCCTGTGCATTGGTTGACTCCACCAGGGCACGGGCATTGAGGCGTAATTTGTCAAGCACTGTATCGTCTATTATGCCATTGCTGTCAACGAGGTTGTTGAACAATGCATAATGCTTGATAACCTTAAGGTTCTCATCTGTTATATCCATGCTCCTTGTTCCGGAAGCATTTGAGATTATTGTGTATTTCATATATTCTTAATTTTTCATGTTTACTTTGCATCCAACAGGAATGACAGGATACCACGCATGGTGTATGCACGCTGTGCTGAGTTGGTGATACATTCGAATGGGAATCCCATGGCAAATGTTGAAACATCACCCTTATATGCCACGGCTGCCGTCTGCTGGTCATTGTACTGCATGCAGATGAAGCCTCCCTCCGCCGGCTGCAAGACATCACTCGTCGTCGTGGCATAATGGTCGGGATTCAACTTATTGGTGATTACAAGTGTCTGCTGCAGTCCGTTGACATATTCGTTGGCAGAGCGTATCGTTCCGGCCGGCGAAGCATGCAACACCTGTTCAAGGAATGCCTTTTCACCCACCGACTGCATGTCTGTAGCTATGTAAGAACCACTGACGAGCAGTGCATGGCGACCACTGATGCTGTTTGAAGCACCAAAGGAATATGAAGACAAACGCTGCTGCATCTTTATGGGGAATGTCTTGTACTTGCCCAGACTATATCCGTCATTGCGCTCGTTGCCCAGAATAAGGTCCACCAAATCGTAATTTGAGATATCAATATATCCTTCCTCTACCACACTCCTTGAACAGCTCACCACATTGAAACGATATGCCGAAGCAATGGCCTCTGCATGTTCGGTGACATAGTTGAAGCAGTTGCCACTTACGAACTTTCCTTCCATCTCACCTGTTGAAGTGCCGAAGGACGATGAGGTGATGTCATAGTCACTCTGCTTGCCACACCAGCCAGCCGTCAGTCCGTATGACACGCCTGGGTCTTTGTCCATATCGAATCCTTTGAGAGAATCCGTATTGATGACTTCAGGAGCAGCAAGGCGCTGGAAACCGTTGATGATAATGACATTCTCGGATTTCGGACCATGCCATACCACTGCCAGTTCCTCTGACGGGAAGCTCTCACCACCCTCGTTGACAGATGTCACACGGAAACGATATACAAGGTCGGGAACGAGATGCATCACGTATGCATTTTTGTTGATATTGACACCATTGTCAAATCCTGCTGCGCCCACCGACATATATACATTATATGACACGGCCCTTGCAGTAGGCTCGTTGGGGTCTGGCTGTTGCGACCATAACAGGTGGGCGTTGCCGAGAGTGTCGAGGGTGATGCGGAAATCCTGTGGAGCGAGAGGCTGCACAATGGCTCTTCCGCCATGAGCCTCTGCCTCAAAGCGCAACACTGTCTTGTAGATAGAACGTGCGAGAGTGAATTTGAAATCCGGGTCATGTGCCAACCGCATATCTGGGAAACTCTGATGTGACAGCGTTTCAAAGATTGCCGACGGCATGGCAGGCAGACGTGTTTCCGAATAGTTTTTGTCATACAGGTCGCGCCAGCGCCACTCTCCATAACGTGATGTCAAGTCGTTTTTAGACTGTTCAAGCAGCATCTTGGCAAAGTTCTTCGAGTGGTTGCGTGATGCGCCTGCATCCAGTTTGCCATCGTTGAAGTCAGTAGTACATACCGCCAACGAACCAAACAATGACTTGAAGTCCTTATTGAAGCCCGCATCAGAGTGCACCGCCAAGGCAAGATCTATAGGAACATTCTTACCTTCCTGTGTAGGCGCGTATGGTGAACCGCCAGCCAGCCAGTTGGTCATGAACGAGCGCACGTTGATGTCGTCCTTATAGTCGTCTTCTCCTTTATACATAGAATAGAGTTCTGTAGGTACGCCGGCCCACTGGGCATAATAGCGCGCACCCTCAAGGCAGCGAGGCACGCCACTGACGCCTTCTCCGCGTACGATATTACCCATACCGCCGCCAAAACGAACGGCATCAGTCGTCACCACTCCCTTTTCGCGAGAGAATGCCGACACCTCTACAAAATTATGCTCAGGGTCATTGCTGTCAAAGTTGAATGTGCCAAGATACACCCATGTGCTGCCACCCATACGCTGGTTTACCAATATCTCTGTAGGCACTCCCTGATGCCATACCACATAATGGGCGCGGTCGGTACTGCCCTCCACCGTAGCGTATGACACATACACGGCATATTTACCTTTCTTGCGCAACAGCGGAGTATATGTAGCCTTGGTGCATTTCTCGTCACGCGATGTATTGGCCTGCCTTACGGTTCCGTAAGAGAACGGATTATATCCTTCCACCATCTGCCAGGCAGGTTTTGAAAAGCCCATGACAGCAGAGGTGCTCCAACCATTACCAGTGTTATATTCAAAGTATCCCGAAGTTGCATCATCGTTGTCAACGATTATCTCCTCGGTCTGCCAGTCGCGCTCACGGGGCGAGAATACATTTGCTCCTGCATTTTCAAGCATAGGCATTAGGAAAGGCACCACGATGGTCTGGGTGAAGAGGTCTTCACTGGTGCAGAACAACCTCGGACGCTGCCATTTCCATATAGCCTGAGCCACATCGTAATATTTACCATGACTTGCCCACAGACTGATGTGCCTGCCATTGAGTGCAGCAGTAATCTGGTTAGGTCTCGACACATTCTGTACCCAAGGCTTGCCATTGTAATGAACATCACCCCACCAACCAGCATAATGACGCTTATGAGGTTTCTTCTTCGGCATGGGTGTTTCGTCATGCGTCAGTATGCTTTCGAGGAGCCTGCCCTTGGTGTATATGCGGACAGCATAGCTGCTGTATTCGCGTGGAAGGGCATTATGGACGTCTTTTGTAACCTTACGGTAGATTTTCTTCACAGACTTTTCCGTGAATGTCTGCGAAGCAAAATCATCGTCCATGTAAATAAGGATTGTTTGAGACTCGTAGTCGATTCTCAGTTCTGTCAGATGCTGTTCGTATGAATCAGCAAAGCATGATGCCGCAAGACACCATGCCAGACATATCATTATAATCTTTTTCAACATTGCCTATCTTTATTTTTGCGGAAATGGAATTCTGTCTTTGTCGTTCAAATAGCGAAAGAGTCAGGATGTTTGCCTTTGAAATCCGCGAAATATTGTTTTATTTCTGGTAATTCACGTTCCACGTCGCCCGTCGGCATTACGCTCTTGGTACACTGTATCAGCCTCTTCTCGTAATCCACGCCATATAGCAGAATGGGAATCTGCGCCTTGTATGCCACGAAATAGAATCCTTTCTTCCATTCCGCATTCACCTTGCGCGTACCCTCCGGAGTGATACACAATCGAAATTCTTCCGACATCCTCGCAGTCTCCGCAAGGGTGTCGGTCAAACTCATCTGCTTTGATCGATACACGGGGATGCCTCCTGTCTTACGGAAGAACCACCCCATAGGCCAGAAGAACCACTCTTTCTTCATAAGGTAGTTAAACTTCACACCTTCCGCATGAGAATACAGCTGCCCCAAAATAAAATCCCAGTTGCTGGTGTGAGGGGCAAGGCATATAATAAACTTGTCCGGAAACTCTACGGTAATCTCCTTTTTCCATCCGAGACATTTGTAGAGCAGCCAGTTGCACAGTTTTCTCAACATAATCAGGAATGAAGGTTGCCTATCTGATCAACGAGTTCGTTGACATCATTATTGAAACTCTCAATCAAAGTACGGTAATATTTCTTCGCCGTCATTCCCGGTTCTGGATGAGACACACGCAACACATAGTCAGAATGAGTGTGCATGATAGCCTTGAGCAAAGTGTCAACGTTCTCCTTGTCGGAATTGTTACTGTAGATAGATGTGGCTATACATTCGGCGAAGAGCTCGCCACAGATATAATTGATGCCACGTTTAAGATCTCTCTTGTTAGCCATAGTCGTAGAATTGATTTTGTAACCTCAAAGGTAATCATTTTTTCTCTTACCAACAAACATTTATCTCGTTTTTTACACTTTTTTAGATAATTGTCGGCCATTTTGCATCGTATCTCAGTATTTTTTAGTAATTTTGCACCTAAACGAAAACTATAAATACAAAAATGGCAAAAGAACTCAAAGAACTTACAAAACGTGCTGACAACTACAGTCAGTGGTATAACGACCTCGTGGTAAAGGCTGACTTGGCCGAGCAATCGGCTGTTCGTGGCTGCATGGTTATCAAGCCATACGGTTACGCCATCTGGGAGAAGATGCAGCAGCAACTCGACAAGATGTTTAAGGAAACAGGTGCTCAGAACGCATATTTCCCCCTGCTTATCCCAAAGTCTTTCCTGTCTCGCGAGGCTGAACACGTAGAGGGCTTTGCCAAAGAGTGTGCAGTGGTCACACACTATCGTCTGAAGACCAACGACACAGGTGACGGCGTGGTTGTCGATCCAACTGCAAAACTGGAGGAGGAGCTGATTGTACGTCCTACTTCTGAGACTATCATCTGGAACACATACAAGAACTGGATTCACTCATGGCGTGACTTGCCGCTGATGTGCAACCAGTGGTGTAACGTAATGCGCTGGGAGATGCGTACACGTCCTTTCCTGCGTACGTCAGAGTTCCTTTGGCAGGAAGGCCACACTGCCCATGCCACCCGTGAGGAGGCAGAGGAAGAGGCACAGAAGATGCTGAAGGTTTACGCCAAATTCGCTGAGGAGTGGATGGCTGTTCCTGTGATGCAGGGTGTGAAGAGCGAAACAGAGCGTTTCGCCGGTGCTCTCGACACCTACACCATAGAGGCAATGATGCAGGATGGCAAGGCTCTGCAGTCGGGCACTTCACATTTCCTCGGACAAAATTTCGCAAAGGCTTTTGAAGTCACATACCTCACAAAGGAGAACAAACAGGAATATGTATGGGCTACATCATGGGGCGTTTCCACTCGTCTTATCGGTGCTCTCATCATGACACACTCTGATGACAACGGACTTGTTCTTCCTCCACGTCTTGCTCCATTGCAGGTGGTAATCATCCCTATCGGCAAGAACGAGCAGCAGGACCAGATAGCAGAAAAGTTCCAGCCTGTCATTGAAGCACTGCGTGCAAAAGGCATCACAGTGAAGTATGACGATGCAGACAACAAACGTCCAGGTTTCAAATTCGCTGACTACGAACTGAAGGGCGTGCCGGTGCGTATCGTCATGGGTGGACGAGACCTTGAGAATGGCACTGTAGAGATAATGCGACGCGATACTCTGGAGAAGGAAACTGTTGCTTTCGACGGACTGGCAGAACGCATCGAGAATCTTCTGGAGGACATACAGCAGAACATCTTCAAGAAAGCACTTGCTTTCCGTGATGCACACATCTACGAGTGCGACGACTATGAGGAGTTCAAGGAGAAGGTGAAGGACGGAGGTTTCTTCCTCTGCCATTGGGACGGCACTGCCGAGACAGAGGCAAAGATAAAGGAAGAGACACAGGCCACAATACGTTGCGTACCGTTTGCTTTCGAACAGACACCTGGTGTTGACATGGTATCGGGCAAGCCTTCGAAATGCCGCGTACTCATAGCACGCAGTTACTAAATTACAGTTATCAACAATAGCCAAAGACGATATGGGCACACATCATCATCATCATTCATACAATGATTCCACTTCCGTGTTCCGCAGCAACATGCGCAAGAGAAGGAAATTCAAGAAACTCCTCACCACCTTGCTTTGGTGGACGATGGTACTGATTGCCTTCCTCATTATCATTGCGCTGGTGGCATCATACGTAATCGGTAATTAATTCTATCATTTATTATTATACTAACTCTAAAAACTCATTTCTATGAAAAAGTACATTGCAGAAGCTGTCGGCACATTCGTGCTCACGTTTCTTGGCTGCGGTGCAGCCGTGTCTCTGGGTTGCTCTGATGACAACACAGCAGCAGTAGTGGGAACAGCTATCGCCTTTGGCCTTGCCGTGGTTGCCATGGCTTACACCATCGGTGGAACATCTGGTTGCCACATCAATCCCGCCATCACACTTGGCGTACTCGCCTCTGGCCGTATGAGCGTCAAGGACGCCGTAGGCTATTGGATTGCCCAACTCATTGGTGGCATCATCGCTGGTGCAGTACTTGCAGGCATCTATTGCTGCACATCCGGTCTTGGAGCTAACGGTATCGGTGCTGGTTGTAACGGAAGCGTAGTGACGGCTTTGATTGTTGAAGTTGTTCTGACCTGCCTTTTCGTTCTCGTCGTTCTTGGCACAACCGACTCAAAGGTTGGCGCTGGCAACTTTGCCGGACTCGCCATCGGTCTCTCACTGATACTCATACACCTTGTAGGCATACACTTCACTGGCACATCTGTGAACCCTGCACGTTCTCTCGGCCCAGCCATCTTCGCTGGCGGTGAGGCTCTTGCAAATGTATGGGTATTCTTCGTAGGTCCTCTCGTAGGCGGTGCACTGGCTGCCGGTCTGTGGAAGGCCATCGCACCTTGCTGCGGATGCTGCAAGAAGGACGAGGAGTAATCACTTCAAAAGATAAGTTTACACATTATTTATAAAAAGAATAAGGTTGTCATTTGTAATGGCAACCTTATTCTTTTTATTTTCAAAACATCCGTCAGCAGTCTGTTTTTTAAACATTACAATACCTGAATTTTGTTTTTTCGTTTTTTATTTGTAACTTTGTATTTCAAACCAAAACAACTATGAAGACAAAACTATACAACGCCCGCATCCTCTCAATGGTGGAGGGGCAGGAGATTTTCAATGGAGAGATACACATCGATGGCTCACGCATTACATACGTGGGTGAGGCAACTGACGGCACGGGTGATTTTGACAAGGAGACAGACTGCCACGGCAACCTGCTGATGCCGGGTTTCAAGAACGCCCATGCGCACAGTGGCATGAGCATGCTGCGCTCTCTGGCTGACGACAAACCACTTGATGCATGGCTCAACGAAGACATCTTCCCCGTAGAGGCAAAGTTTACCGGTGACGACATATACTGGATGTCGCAACTGTCTGTGTTGGAATATCTCACCAGCGGCATCACCGCCTGCTTCGATATGTATATGGAGCAGGAATACGTAGCCAAGGCCATGGACGACATGGGCTTCCGCTGCGTGCAGACAGGTGGCGTGAACGATTTCTCTAAGGACGTGCGCTGGATAGACTACATGTATAACAAATACAACGTGCCCGGTTCGTTGCAGTCGTACCAACTGGGCTTTCATGCCGAATACACAACGAACCCCGACAATCTCAAACTCATCGCTGACGTGGTGCAGAAAAACAAGGCACCGCTCTATGTCCATGCCTGCGAGACAGAGGCAGAGGTGAAGGGATGTGTGGAGCGCTACGGCAAGACACCGGTAGCGTTCCTCGACTCACTCGGTATGTTCGACTACGGTGGCGGCATATACCACGGTGTATGGATGAGCGAGGATGACTATGCAGTAATGAAGAAGCGTGGAATGTATGTGGTGACCAACCCCGGCAGCAACACCAAACTGGCATCAGGCATCGCTCCCATCAGCGAATACTTGAAGCGTGGCATAACGGTGGCGATAGGCACCGACGGTCCGGCATCAAACAACTGTCTTGATTTCTTCCGCGAGATGTTCCTCGTCACTGGCCTGGCAAAGTTGCGAGAGAAGGATGCTGCTGCCATCGATGCCCGCGAGGTGTTGAAGATGGCGACGGTGAACGGAGCGAAGTCCATGCACCTTGACGATTGCGACGTACTTGCTCCCGGCAAGAAAGCCGACATCATCATGCTCGACCTCATGCAGCCCAACATGCAGCCTTTGAACAACATCGAGAAGAACATAGTATATTCCGGCAGCAAGCAAAACGTCATCATGACCATGATAGACGGCCGCATACTCTATGAGAACGGCCAGTTCCTCTGCGATGTCTCACCCACCCAGATATATAATAAGGTAGAGGAGATAAAACAACGTATTATTAAGTAAAATATAATGTACAAGTTTCTTTACAAAGCGAGCCAGTGGCTCTCTACTTACACTTCATGGTTCATCATTGCCGTGGCAGTGGTGACTTATATCGTGCCGCAGTTGTTTACATGGGTGCACGGCACTACGCAGTCGTGCATACTCGGATTCATAATGCTCACCATGGGACTCACGCTGACCATGCAGGACATGCGCGTGCTGGCTGCCCGTCCGTGGGATATTCTCATCGGCACGTGCGCACAGTTCACGCTGATGCCGTTGATAGCATGGTGCCTTACCATCGGTGTGGGATACATCGGGATAATCATCCCCAAACCAGTCATCGTGGGCATCATACTTGTGGGATGCTGCCCCGGCGGTGTGTCGAGCAATATCATGTCATACCTCTGCCGCGGCGATGTGGCATTCTCCGTGGGCATGACCACAGCATCAACCTTGCTGGCACCGATAATGACACCGCTGCTGGTGCTGTGGCTTGCGGGTGAGCAGGTGGAGGTGGATGCCCTGGGCATGTTTCTGAACATACTCATCGTAACACTGCTGCCTGTCAGCATTGGTTTCTTCGCCAACCTTTTCTTTGGAAAGAAAGAGGCCTTCAAGAAGGCGCAGGCCGTGATGCCAGCCTTCAGCGTACTGGGACTGGCCTGCATAGTGGGCGGTGTCATCTCTGCAGTACATGACAAACTGCTCATGGAAGGCCTAGTGTTCTTCCTCACCGTATTCGCCGTGGTGCTGTGCCATAACTCACTGGGTTATCTCACTGGCTATACCGTGGGCAAGATGTTCGGCTTCTCGAAAGCCAAGAACCGTACCATATCAATAGAGGTGGGAATGCAGAATGCAGGACTTGCCACGGTGCTCGCCTCCACATTCTTCGCAGTGTCATGTCCGCTTGCAGTGATACCTGCAGCAGTAAGCTGCGCATGGCATTCAATATCCGGTACGATACTCGCCACATGGTTCCGCGGCAGGGACAAGAATTAAAGCATTAAATAAAATATTATGAAACACGTAATAATATCACTTCTGGCATTACTGATGTCAACAAACATCTTTGCCGGCACCTTTGAGGCCGGCAAAGGTACATTCCTGCTCAATGGCAAGCCGTTCATTGTCAAGGCTGCCGAACTACACTACGCACGCATACCGCGCCCCTACTGGGAGCATCGTATAAAGATGTGCAAGGCGCTGGGCATGAACACCATCTGCATTTACATCTTCTGGAACAAACACGAACAGCAGGAGGGGGTATTCAACTGGACTGGCGACAATGACATTGCAGAATTCTGTCGTCTGTGCCAGAAGAACAACATGTATGTCATCGTGCGCCCCGGACCATACGTATGTGCTGAATGGGAGATGGGCGGACTGCCTTGGTGGCTGCTGAAGAAAAAGGACATCAAACTGCGTGACTGCGACCCTTACTTCACAGAATGTGTTCGCCGTTTCGAGGAAGAGGTGGGCAAACAACTCGCCCCTCTGACAATACAGAATGGCGGACCTATCATAATGGTGCAGGTGGAAAACGAATATGGTTCCTACGATACAAACAAGCCATACGTCAGCGAGGTGCGCGACATCCTGCGTTCCGTAGGATTTGACAATACAGTGCTGTTTCAATGCGACTGGTCGAGCAACTTCGAGCAGAACGCCCTACCCGACCTGCTTTGGACCATGAACTTCGGCACCAACGCGAAGGTGCTCGATCAGTTCAAGCGAGTGAAGGAACTGCGCCCCGATGCACCGCTAATGTGTTCTGAATACTGGAGCGGATGGTTTGACGGATGGGGCACGTCTCACCAGACTCGTCCTTATGACGCCATGGTCAATGGCATCAAGACTATGCTCGACAACAATATCTCTTTCTCTCTGTATATGGCTCACGGCGGTACGTCTTTCGCACAGTGGGCGGGTGCCAACAACAAGGGCTTCGCCCCTGACTGCACCAGCTACGACTATGACGCTCCTATCAACGAGCAGGGTGCCGCCACAGAGAAGTATTACAAGCTGCGCGAGCTGCTGCAGGGCTACTCTGACACCAAACTGCCCGACGTGCCCAAGCCGATGCCAATAATACAGATTCCTGAGGTGAGGTTTGACCATATGATGCCTCTGCTGAGGGCTGGCAACATGCCTGAGCCGGTGTCTTCACACGACGTGATGCCTATGGAGCAGTACGACTTGGGCTACGGCAGCATACTCTACTCTACCACCATGCCTGCGGTAAAGGCGGGCACCTTGTTGCAGATTAACGATATGTGCGACTATGCCATAGTGTATGTGAACGACAAGAAGGTGGGCGAACTCTACCGTGGCAACGGCTATGAGACGACGCTGCGTCTCCCTGAGGATGTGGCTGAGGGCAGTTCTCTCGACATTTTCATCGAGGCAATGGGACGCATCAACTACTCTAAGCTCATCAATGACCCTAAGGGCATAACACGCAGCGTGGAACTGCTTACTACCAACGGTAAGGACGAGGTGACATACAACCTCAAGGACTGGAAAGTCTATCGCTTCCCTATATATGACGACGCTGCCTCTATCGACAGCCTCGCCGACAACATGAGCGCCATACCAGGCACCGGTTCTGCCGGCACCCCTGCATACTACAAGGCTTCGTTCTCTCTGAAGAAGACGGGCGACACCTATCTCGACATGAGCACATGGGGCAAGGGCCTTGTATGGGTTAACGGCCACTGCCTGGGACGCTTCTGGAACGTAGGACCACAGCAGACGCTCTTCCTGCCTGGCTGCTGGCTCAAGAAAGGCAAGAACAGGGTTGTGGTTCTCGACATCACCGGTCCACGCCAAGCCGTCATCAGCGGTTTAGCCAAACCTGTCGTTGACCAACTGCACCGTGAATATCTGCCCAAGGATGCCGTGAAGGGTGACAAACTGAAAAACGCCCTTGCAGGAAGAAGCAAGGGCGCCAATACGTCTAAATCAAACGATGGTGGTCAAGGCAATGATGCCGCACCGGGAGCGAAATGAAAGTGAAAGGTTTCACTTTTCACCTTACTTCAGCACTGGTTTCAGTTCGTCGGGCGAGTCGTTGGTAAACATGTTCACCTCACCGGCAACCTTCGTGAAGAGGTCTCTGACACGCTCTATGTCTATCTGCCAGCGCGGGTGAAAATCGTCTGAACACATATAATTCAATATCGACCGTTGCATCTGCCTCGCCGCAATGCGACGGTCGATGTCGTTTGTTATGTCCATGGAGGTCATCATCAGCTTGCCTCTGCCCACCTGTGCCTCAAAGAGCATGCCTATCTTGCGGCTCACAAACCATGTGTCGATGCTCTGCACAAGCGGTTGAAAGTCTTTCGGGAAGTCAGTAAACTGCATCACCTGAGCTTTGTTCACCAGTTCCCACCACTGCATGTCGCTGTGATTGTCTGTAGGGAACTGTGCAAAGACAGGGTGCTCCTTCTCCACGTATATGCCCGTGGTGTGCGGCGGACGCATCTTGAACCATGAGGTGTTCCAGAACACTGGCGTGAACTGCTGCTTCACCTCTCTTCCGTATGTCACCTTGCCGGCTGCGCATATCAGGACCTTGCCGCCCTTGCGCAGTATCTTCTCTGCCTTCTTGTCAAGGGTGTCGGTGACATATACACCATTATATAAAGAATGAAGGATGATGACTGACGATTCCGAGCGGGGATACACCCATATATCCCAGTGGTTGCGTGCCTGCGTACCGGGAACGGTTACCGTGAAGGTGTATTTGCCGGCTTCTTTTATGTCAGCCAAAGGAACAGACACATGCGCCAGCGCACTGTTCTGGCCTTCGGCGATGCCGTTACATTCTATCTCTCCTTTTCTATATACACGGCCGTCTGATGTCAGCTCCCAGTTTACCTTTGCCTGCTTTATCTCCTCTCCGGAATAGTTGTTTACCGACAGGTCTGCCTCGAATGTCTCGCTGTCTGTATATGTAAACTTGGGGAATGTGGCCAGCGGCACTATCTCTGAGCAGAACTCGCGGAAATCCTTGGCGGTCACATATCCCTTCTCTCCGTAGAACACATCGGTAAGCCCGACAAGCGCCGTGCCCTGACCAGAATAGTCGTTGAGCGACAGTATCTGGAAACCAGCGTAACGGGGTGTGCGCATGATGCGCTCCACCTCATATTTATAGCACAGTGCCTGCAGTTTGCCTGAGGCAAAGAGGAATTTCCTGCCCATCTGCTCCATGCCGTTGTCGCGCAGCAGGTCGCGGAAAATCTCAAAGTTCTTGGCTTTGTTCACACCTGTGTACTTTGGTATCTCGTCAAAGTTGGGGAACACGCACCACTGTCCCATCTCATGCGTCACGAAAGGCATGGTGATGGGTGTGCCCGGCATGTCCTTGCCGTTGTATGTGGTTATCTGCTTCTCGAAGTTCACCATTGACTCTGGCGCGGTCTTAGCCCACTCGTTCAGTCCTCTTGCACCAGCCTTCACGGCGAAGTCGCTGCCCGGCTGCCATGCCCATCCGCCGCCTACTGAGAATCCGCAGTTCAGGTGTCGGTTGTCATACTGTTTCAGTCTTGCCACTGCATCGGTGCTCCAGCGCACCCAGTTGCCTGCCGGCTCGTTGCCGAAGGCGAAGAAGGTGAACGACGGATGGTTGCCATACTCGTCGCAGATGCGCACTGCCTCGTCATACAGATAGGTGTCTATGTATTCACCCCTGCCCAGTTTTACGCCGTGGTTAGGCCATGACGGACCTTCGGGCTGTATATACAGTCCCACGAGGTCGGCAGCAAGGAATGCTGCCTCCGGCGGACAGTAACTGTGGAAGCGCACATGATTCAGTCCCCACTCCTTGTATGTCTTCATTATCTTCAGCCATGAGTCCAGGTCGGTTGGCGGATAACCCGTATTCGGGAAACAGCAGTTTTCCACGTTGCCGCGCAGCATCGTAGCCTTGCCGTTCACGTAGAACATCTTGTCGCGCATCTCCACCTTTCTCATTCCGAAATATGTCTCGTCTGAAGTCTGAGGAACAGACAGCCTATACATCTGCGGACAGTGCTCGTCCCACAGCAGCATGTCGTCACCCATGTCGAGTGTCACCCACAGCGAATCGGCATCGCGCGGCACTGCCGTCTTTGCCGTCACCACATGTCTCTTTGCGGTGTTGAACGACTCTGCCACCAGTTCCATCTCCTTGAGTGAGGAATGACACTTGGCGAAGCGTATCAGCACCTTCGCCTCCTTCCTGTCAACGTCAGGAAACACCGTCATGCTTCTTACTGGCGACAGCTGGTGCAGTTCTATCCTGCCCGCCATGCCGTTCCAGCATCCCTGTGTCTGGTCGGTAACGGAATGTGAGTCGTTGCCCACCTTCGCCACCTCGGGGTCGTTGTCAACACATATCTCTATCGTGTTCTCACCCTCTTGCAGCAAGCCGGAGAGGTTCCATCTGTGAGGCACCGACAGCGTGTTGCACGCCCCCTTGTGCGTAGAACGCTTACCGTCGTCATATTCCACTTTCTTTCCGTTCACCCACACCTCGGTGCTGATGTGCGGACGCTCTATGTAGAGTTCATAGTTCACAGTACACAATTCACAGTTCTGCTCCGCCTGCTTCTTTGAACGGACAGCACTCTTGGAACTATGCACTTTGCACTCTGCACTCTGAACTATGAACTGTGAACTCTGAACTGTAAACTGTCTCTTGTACCATGCCTTGCCCACATAGTGCTTTGCAGGCGTAAGGAAGAACGGCAGTTTCATCTTGCCCGTCTCACGGTATTTCGCCATATACGGATTGTGGTAATACGACGAGTCATAAAGAGCGCCCACCCACTGCGTTTTCACGCTGATGTCGTCGCCCTTCAACCGCTCCGGCATACTGCCCGGCAGTTCTATAACGTCGTTGTATGCGGCGTCCCTGTCCATGCGGAACTGCCACTCACCGGCAAGGTTTATCACACTGTCTGCAGACGCCTCGCCCCATGTCAATAAAAAGAGGAGGGATAGTAGAATTGTCTTTCTCATCATTTTTGTTTATTAATTAGCAGTGCAAAAGTAACAAAAAAATATCAAACAGAGAAATTATTGACGTAGGAAAATAATATCATCCATGTATTTTCTTCTTTTTCTGTTTTTCCATCACGCATTTTTTGCGTATTTCTCCACAGAAAGAAGTTCTGCCACTCCCTTTCCGTCATACTCAACTGCCATTTCCTTGCGATAGAAATCACCAACCACCGTCTCGCTCTCAAATACGCCAAAATTCCGCCTATCCTGTATATTGCTGTACCACAGCAATATAACCTCATTTTCGTTTTTTCTGCAATCCCTTCCTCCCGTAAAAGCATAGCTTTTACACTGTAATTAGGCACCTTTTACCTCCTAATAGCATACATATTACCACCTAATCAATGCACAATTCATAATGCATAATGCATAATTATTACGCAAAGCACACACTTTTTGTCGCATTCTACCTAATTATGCATTATGAATTATGAATTGTTAATTATTTTAACATCTATTTTGCTACCCAAACCCATGCGTCATTTGTTCACAAATGGATTGTCCTAAAAGTCATCAAAAGACAGTTAGAAATTTTACACTTCATAAAACATGAAGCATAAAACATGAAGTGGCTATGGCAAAGACACAGAACAACCCTTTCGTGATTTCGCCATCTATCATTTTTTGAAGACAACCTGGGACAACGTGGACAACTTTTTCTCACATATCACTTCTGTCATACAAAACATAATGTGATAGTTGTCTTCATTGAGCAAGAAAAAGTAAAACAGGGATAAAGATATAAACTTTTCTTTATATTGCAAAGGGAAGGGAGTTTTTAATGAAATTATTTTGCTGTATGGCGATTTTTGTGTACTTTTGTACTCCGTTATTATTATTTAAGTCTTTAAACTATGCAAGAAACACCTTTATTTACGATTAGATACTATAAGACAGAAGAACTACTCTTTGACTATACGAAATTATTGCCAGTCTATAAGAAACGTTTAAAATTATATCGTGTATTGAGTTTTTGTATTTGTATACCTGTTCTGGCAATTTTTGCACATTATTTTATGGATTGGGGCAACGTGGATTGGGGAATGCAGATCTTCATGCTTTCGTTCGCTCTATATCTATTAATGTTTCCTCTTAGAGTAAAGATGCGTGTAAGGAATCGGTTCAAGAAAGATCCTACAAATAAAGAGGCTGTTTTGATGATGATATATGAAGAACGTCTGGAGGTGGCGAATAGTCTCTATAACTCATCATTGCGATATGAGGGTATTGATCATGTAGAAGAAACGCCAATAGGAGTTTTTCTGTTTCTTAACGCCGAAAAGGCAATATCAATTCCTCGAGAAGCTGTTTCTGAGCAGGCTTTAGAGTTTCTGAAGAAGAAAATTGGATGACAGGACATGAAATGTTAAAATTGCGTATTATTTCTTCTTTAAAATTTTCATTTTGATTTTCAAAGGATTTCTTGCGAAGCAATCATAACTACATCAATATCACAAATTCCAGTCATTCTTTTACTGGATATTTAGAATAAAACACTATTATCATTTCGCCATCTATCGATGTCGTCTTACATTTTTTCTTAAGACAACTTGGGACAACGTGGACAACTTTTTTCTCACATATCACTTCTGTCATACAGATGTTGTCATAGTTGTCTGTGTTGTCTTCTATTCATCTACCATCATTTAATGTTTGCTCCGTGTTCAAAATTTTCATCGCGCAGCCAATCCGTTCAATCGATTTTATCCGTGTTCAAAAAAACGTTTTTCAGTTATTATAACCTTCGGTTAGAAATCCTGAAAAATCTGGTTCAAAATACTTGGGCTTCGCCCAAAAATATTTCTTCGTAAAGATTTTAATTCTGATTTTCAAAGGATTTCTTGCGAAGCAATCATAACTACATTTGCTCTTTCAATTTCTCTGCACGTTCGTTCACAAATGGATTGTCCTAAAAGTCATCATAATAAATTTCTTTATATTATTCTGCAAAATAATTTGTTTTTCTCAAATAAAGTTCGTAACTTTGTACTTCATAAAACATGAAGCATAAAACATGAAGTGGCTATGGCAAAGACACTGAACAACCCTTTCGTGATATATGGTTACAAGGGAAATGAGTATTTCTGTGATAGAACTGCAGAAACGGAGAAGATAATATCGGCGCTCGATAACGAACGTAATGTCACGCTGATAGCACCAAGGCGTATAGGAAAAACAGGATTGATACATCATGTGTTTTCAAAAATAAGACAGCAGCAGCCAGATGTTGTTTGCATATATTTTGACATCCTGTCAACCAAGACCTTGGAGCATTTCGTGCAGCTGATGGCGCGTAATATATTGGGGAGACTTGATACACCATCACAAAACGTGCTGCGTAAGGTCCAGGAGTTCTTCAGCAGTTTCCGTCCTACCATGACGTTTGATTCTATTACGGGTGTACCGACATTCTCTCTTGACTTTGCTTCCAACCAAGTTGCCCAATCCCTGCAGCGTATCTTTGAGTATATAGCGCAATCTGGCAGAAGATGCTATATAGCGATAGATGAGTTTCAGCAGATTACGAAATATGAGGATACTGATACAGAGGCTTTGCTGCGTTCGTTCATCCAGTTTGTGCCGAATGCATACTTTATCTTCTCTGGCAGTTACCAGCACCTGATGTCTGACATGTTCCTTTCGCCCGAACGACCATTTTATCAGGGTGCTCAGATAGTTTCGTTAAAAGAAATAGACGCTGCCGTGTATCACGAATTTGCTGATACTTTGTTTCGTGCATACGATATGTCTATATCTAAGGAAGTTTTTGATTATCTCTACGATAGGGTTGATGGACAGACGTGGTATGTGCAAGCCACTCTGAACAGAGTGTTTAGCCATCACTATGATGAGATAACGATGCAATGTATTGACGAAGCGATACGCGAACTGATCAATGAGGAAGAGATTGCCTTTGAGAACTACTATGCCGGATTGACCATAAACCAATCCAAACTCCTTACAGCCATAGCATGCGAGGGTGGCGTAGTTTCTCCCATGTCGCAGGTTTTCGTAACCAAATATCGTTTGCCGGCACTAAGCAGTATAAAGTTAGCCTTAAAGACACTTATGGATAATCAGTTCGTATATTCCTCTAACGGAAAATACATAGTATATGACCGTTTCTTTGGAATATGGCTGAGGGAAAGAGCCTAAGTATAAGAAAAGGAACCGATGTGGAAAGATTTCATTGCTGTATTATAACCTTCGGTTAGAAATCCTAAAAAATCTGGTTCAAAATACTTGGGCTTCGCCCAGAAATATTTCTTCTTTAAGATTTTTATTCTGATTTTTGCGTATATCTCATTTTGAAATGTTAGTGTCAAAGAAAAAAATGACAGATATTTTGTCACAATGACGTTTTTTCATTATCTTTGCAATTGAAAAACAAAATGACGATAACATGAAAAAGATACTGTCATGCCTGTTGCTGGCATTCTCATTAAGCATAGCAGCCAACGATTTCGAGTCGGCAACCATCACCAATGCCCAGGGGACCATGAAGATGAACGTAATCAATTTCGGCGCAAGGATTCAATCGCTGGAATACAAGGGGCAGGACGTGGTGCTGGGGTTCGATACGCTGAGCCATTACAGAGACAAGAAACAGAACTTCGGTGCCGTAGTAGGCCGCTACATCGGGCGCATCGTGGGCGGCAAGTTCACACTTGACGATACCGAATACACACTACAGGGCGGAGATAAAGGGCGCGACTGCTCACACGGCGGCACGCCAGGCTTCTCGCAACAGTTCTGGACGTTTACCAACAAACAGGACAGCACCGTGACCCTGCGGTTCATATCGCCCGACGGCGAGAACGGTTTTCCAGGTGACCTGACACTATACGTCACCTACACCCTCACCGACGATGCACTGCGCATAGACTACAAGGCAAGCACTACGAAACCCACGGTGCTCAATCCCTCAAACCACAGTTTCTTCAACCTCACCGGCCAGCTCGGTGCCGACATCCTCGGCGACACGCTATGGATAAACTCAGACAGCACCGCCCTATACAATCAGAAGAAACAAGTGACAGGAATACTGGAGTGCGTGGAAGGCACCCCATTTGATTTCCGCACGCCCACCACGATAGGTGCACGCATCAACACGAAAAATGAGCAACTGACGGTTACCAAGGGTTACGACCATTGCTACCGGC
This sequence comes from Prevotella sp., assembly GCA_016281055.1. Taxonomy (GTDB): domain Bacteria; phylum Bacteroidota; class Bacteroidia; order Bacteroidales; family Bacteroidaceae; genus Prevotella. Next base: position 18,672 of record JAEEHW010000137.1, on the reverse strand, counting down.
TCTCCACCAACGGTGACTTACAGATACCTGCCGCACGACTTACGTCGCCCCGCACTGGTCTGACCATGGAGGTATATACCACAGAGCCAGCCATGCAGATATACACCGCCAACAGCCACAACGGCTCCCTCATAGGCAAGGGAGGCACCCCATATCCGCGTCGCAACGCCATCTGCTTCGAAACCATGCACTTTCCCGACTCTCCCAACAAGCCCCACTGGCCAAGCACAGTACTGCGGCCCGGCGAGACATTCAGCAGCACTACGGTGTTCAGGTTTAGGAAGAACTGACTTACCTACAAATCCATTCGCTTTTCAACTACATCCCAGTTGACAATCTGCCAAAGGGCGGCAAGATGGTCGGGACGACGGTTCTGGTAGTCGAGATAGTAGGCATGTTCCCACACATCAAATGTCAGCAGCGGCTTCAATCCACGCTGCACGGGATTAGCAGCGTTCACCTCCTGCGTAATGACAAGTTTACCGTCAGCATCTGCCGACAGCCACACCCAGCCACTGCCGAAAAGCGTTGCGCCTTTCTTCTGAAACTCATCCTTGAAAGCCTCGAAAGAACCGAAGTCGCGCACTATGGCTTCGGCAATCCTGCCCGTTGGAGCATTGTTCTCTTTCTGCGCTGCAAACTGTCCGAAATAGAGTTCGTGGTTGAGGATCTGCCCAGCATTGTTCAAGATTCCGCCCTCCGCCTTGCATACTATCTCGGTGAGAGAAACATCCTCAAACCCACTGCCAGGCAACATTGCATTGAGGTTGTTCACATAAGCCGCCAAATGTTTCCCATGATGGAAAGCAATGGTATCACGGCTGATTACTGGCTCCAGAGCCTCCGGAGCATACGGCAGTGCCATTAATGAAAACTTTTCCATAAGCAAAGATAATTATAAATTAGTACTTTTGAACTGCATCCAGTATTGTCGTTCCTCTACAGGCATTTTCTCTATGGCATAACGCAATGCAGTGCGTGGCATCTCATGGGCATGTTTGTGCAGGAATTCACGCAGTATATCCATGCTGACACGCTTGCCCACCTCGCGCAACATCCATCCCACAGCCTTGTGCATCAAGTCATGCGGATGATGAAGTTGTATCTCGGCATAACGCAGGCACCATGAAGCATCACCCATCTGTGATGTCTTCCATGTGCACACCATACTCATGCGCTGTTTCCACAGGCAATGACTCTGTGCCAGTTCGTCGAGCAATTTAATCTTGTAATCCCTGTCGCCCAGGAACGTGGGTAACAGTAGCCAATGGCCCAGTATCTTGTGTACAGACAAATCCACCAAGTCCCAGTTGTTAGCCTGTTCAGCATACTGCAGATACATCATCAATATCTCATCGCGGCCACGGATGGCGGCCTCGTCGTTCTCCAACCTTTTCTTTGCCAAGGCCTCAAACTTTGCAACAAGCACCAACAAGCCGCAAAGGCGCACCTCATGCCAACGGTTCACAAGTAACTGCGGGACCTCGTCAAGAGGCACATCCATCCATGCAGCCTTCACCACCTCACGCGTTCGGGGTACTTTAAGTCCAAGAAACTCGTCGCCCTCGCCATACTCCCCAGGCCCAGTCTTGAAGAACCGCATCAGTATGCGACGCTGCTCTTCATCACGCTGAGACTCCATATATGCAATTATTTCGTCTGCTGTCATTGTTTCATCCTTTTTTCATTTAAGTAATTCTCCATGCGCTTGTCAAGTTCGCGGCAATCAGAAAGCATATTCCACACAGCATCCTCTGACAGCACACCGCGTTTCAGTCCCGACGGCAACAGTCCAGCTTCATCGGCAGCAAAATCACTTTTCCAGTCCTCGCTGCCATAATATTCATTGAGAATGGTTACGGATTCCTGCGCCTCTATATATATCTCCAAGGCCGCTGACATCTCCATCACCGCTGCAGAGGCGCGGTTCAGTCGCTGTTCCATCTGTCTGATACGTTCTGTCTGTTCCATATCTCTTCACGATCTTCAAAAGTTAGCAGTTGATTCTTCACACGAATAACTGGTGCACGTCTATGATTTATGAGTGCAAAGTCTTCGCACGAATAAATAGTGTATGTCAGCCAAAGGCTGGTGCACGTCTATGATTTATGAGTGCAATATCATCGCACGAATAAATAGTGTATGTCAGCCAAAGGCTGGTGCACGTCTATGATTTATGAGTGCAAAGTTACAAAAAATCGCCAAAATCATATAACAAAAAACAATAAAAGCAGATACCCGAAAAAAACTCTTTTTCGCATTTGGTAGTTTGCATATAATTTGTTACCTTTGCATTTACTTTACACAATCTTATATACGATAATCAAAATGAACGAACCTAACAAACCATTCCTCTATTTCATTTGCTGCGTATCTGCCATGGGCGGACTCCTTTTCGGTTACGACTGGGTAGTGATAGGCGGTGCGAAGCCATTCTATGAACTATATTTCGGCATCAGTGACAATCCCGTGATGCAGGGTGTGGCAATGACCACAGCACTGGTGGGATGCCTCGCAGGTGCTATGGTGGCGGGAGCCGCTGCTGACAAATATGGACGCAAGCCGTTGCTCATCACCGCAGCAATGCTGTTTACCGTCAGTGCCATAGCAACAGGTCTATTCAATGACTACACCATGTTCAACATAGCACGCTTCATCGGCGGCATAGGCATCGGTGTGGCAAGTGCACTGTCACCCATGTATATAGCAGAAGTGTCTCCTGCCAACATACGCGGCAGAATGGTAAGCATAAACCAGATGACAATAGTGCTGGGCATACTGGCAGCACAGATAGTAAACATGCTGCTGGCACGTGACACCACTGACGTCACTTCACAATTATGGAATACGGCATGGGGATGGCGATGGATGTTCTGGGCAGAGACTGTGCCGGCAGCATTATTCCTCATAATGGCATTCTTCATACCAGAAAGTCCGGTATTCCTGCGGATACTTGAAGACAGGAAACTGAATAATGAAGAATGTAGAATGAAGAATGAAGAATTACAGGCGAATTGTATACAGTCAAATACTAAATCAAACTTTTCACTTTTCACTCTTCGTTCTTCACTCAAGGAAGGCTATGCCCGCGTTCTATTACTCGGAATATTCATTGCTGTGTTCCAGCAATGGTGCGGCACAAACGTGATATTCAACTACGCCCATGAGATATTCACCGGAGCAGGATTCAACGTTGACGGTATGTTTATCAACATTGTCATCACTGGCATCGCCAACGTACTGTTTACTTTCGTGGCACTATACACGGTGGAGCGTTGGGGACGCCGCACGCTGATGCTCATCGGTGCCGGCGGTCTGGGCATCATATACCTCATACTTGGCACCTGCTATTATATGCATGTGACCGGCGTGGCAATGGTGGCACTCGTGGTGGCTGCCATATCATGCTACGCCATGACACTGGGTCCAATCACATGGGTACTGCTGAGCGAGATATTCCCAGCAAAGATACGCGGAGCAGCTATGGCGCTCTGCACCTTTGCCTTGTGGACTGGTTGCTGCACACTGACATTCTCATTCCCGAGCATGAACGCAGCACTGGGCAGCAGCGGTTCATTCTGGATATACTCAGGAATATGCTTCTGCGCATTCATCTTCCTGTTCAGACGTTGCCCTGAGACAAAGGGTAAAACTCTGGAGCAACTGGAAGTTGAACTGAAAAACTAAGAATTTGAAACTAATAAAAAAATACATAACGAAACTAACGAAACAACTTTATGCTGAAAATCTGGAGAGAAACGGTGGTAATACCCACCTACGAGGCTGGCAAGCCTGAAAAGAACCCCATATTTCTAGAGAAAAGAGTATATCAAGGTTCGAGCGGTGTGGTATATCCATATCCGGTCATTGAATCAATAGACAACGACAAACACGACAAGGAATACCATGCGGTGTACCTTGAGAACGAATACATAAAGGTGATGATACTGCCCGAACTGGGCGGTCGTGTGCAAATGGCATACGACAAGATAAAGCAGCGCCATTTCATATACTACAACCAAGTGATAAAGCCTGCGCTGGTGGGTCTGGCTGGCCCATGGATAAGCGGTGGAATAGAGTTCAACTGGCCACAGCACCACCGTCCAAGCACTTTTATGCCTGTAGACTGCACGCTGGAGGAAGGTGAAGGCTATGTCACCTGCTGGGTGAACGAACGAGAGCGCATGTTCCATCAACAGGGACAGGCTGGTTTCACACTGCGCGAAGGCTGTGCATACCTCGAAATAAAAGGCAAGCTATACAACCCTACCGAGACACCGCAGACCTTCCTGTGGTGGGCAAACCCAGCCGTGGCTGTGAACGATGCCTATCAGAGCGTATTCCCACCAGATGTAAACGCAGTGTTCGACCACGGCAAACGCGCAGTGTCGAGTTTCCCTATAGCCACTGGTACATACTACAAGATGGACTACAGTGCCGGCGTTGACATATCAAACTACAAGAACATACCCGTACCGACATCATACATGGTAGCGAAATCGAAGTACAACTTCGAAGGCGGATACGAAAACGACACACAAGCCGGCATGCTACACGTGGCAGACCATCATGTATCACCGGGCAAGAAACAGTGGACATGGGGCAACGGAGACTTCGGTCGTGCATGGGATCGTGCACTTACTGACGTGGACGGGCCATACATTGAACTGATGGCTGGTGTATATACTGAAAACCAGCCAGACTTCTCATGGCTGATGCCATACGAAGAGAAAACGTTCACACAGTATTTCATGCCATACCGCGAACTGGGCATCGTGAAGAACGCCAGCAAGGATTTCCTCGTGAACATAGACGAGCAATGCCTAAAGATATTCGCCACAAGCAAACAGGAAGCACGAATAGTTCTCAAATACACCGACAGCGACAAGACTATCTGCGATGATACATATACAATATCACCAGAGTCAATACTCGTGATACCGACAAATGTATCTGCCAAGGAATTAGGCAAGATGCGCCTTGACATTATACAGAACGACAGAGTGGTACTGTCATGGCAACCCGAACCAGATGAGATAACGCCAATCCCCGAGGCTGCCGAGGCTGCGCTGAAGCCCAGTGAGATAAAGACCACCGAACAGTTGTTCCTGACAGGTCTGCACCTAGAGCAATATCGTCATGCCACATGGTCTGCATTAGACTACTACGAGGAAGGACTGCGCCGTGACCCACTGGACGTAAGATGCAATAACGCCATGGGACTGTGGTATCTGCGTCGCGGACGTTTCGCCAAAGCTGAACCATATTTCCGCACTGCCGTGAAAATGTTGCAGAAACGTAACCCAAACCCGTACGACGGAGAGCCGATATACAACCTCGCACTCTGCCTGAAGTATCAAGGACAATATGACGAGGCATACGACTGGGCTTACAAATCAACTTGGAATGCGGCATGGCAACAAGCCGGATACATGATGTGCGCACAGATTGCCACCATAAAGGGCGAATATGAGGATGCATTGTACCTTGTGGAGCAATCGCTGCTGAGAGGATGGCACAATCACAAGGCAAGGGCACTGAAGGCGGCTTTGCTGAAAAAGACAGGAAAGGACTATGCGGCTTTTGCTGAGGAGACACTGAAGATTAATCCATTCAACTACGGCGTGTTGTACGAACTGGGACGCACTACGGAGATGAAGGAGTTGATGCACGGCGACGTAAACAACTATGATGAGCTGGCACTCGACTATGTTGCCGCCGGACTGAAAGAGCAGGCTTTGAGCATCTGGCGCATGGCAATAGAGGAAAACGCTGCCACTGCCCTCACTTATTACTATATCGCATGGCAGACAGGAAAAAGCGAGGATTTGGAAAAAGCCAAAAAGCAATCGGTGGACTATTGTTTCCCTAACCGCATGGAGGCCGTATGTGCATTGTCAGCCTTCAGCGAGGATGCTAATGCATGCTATCTGCTCGCCTGTCTGTACTACGACAAACGACAGTATGACATCGCACAGTCACTGTGGGAGAAGAGTGCAAGTCTGAAACCAGAGTTCCCCACTGTTCACCGCAATCTTGCACTTACATACTTCAACAACCAGGACGATGCTGAACGTGCACTGAAGGAAATGGAGCGTGCCTATGAACTCGACGAAAGTGATGCACGCGTACTGATGGAACTTGACCAGCTATACAAACGTCTTGGCAAACCACATCAGTTCCGCCTCGACTTCCTGCTAAAGCATGAGAAGGAGGTGGAGCAGCGTGACGACCTCGTACTTGAGAAGGCAACACTGCTCAACCAACTGGGACGCTACGAAGAAGCGAGAAACATCATTGACAACCACTGGTTCCATGTTTGGGAAGGCGGTGAAGGCAAGGTGTCCGGGCAATACCAGTTCTGCCGCCTTGAAATGGCAAAGAAACTGTTGGCGAACAACAATGCAAACGCTGCCGACATAGACAAGGCCATTGCATTGCTCACGGAATGTCTGACATTCCCTCACAACATCGGTGAAGGAAAACTGCTGAATGCCCAGGACAACGACTTCTACTATTTCCTCGGCAAGGCATACCAGATGAAAGGCGATGCAGAAAAGGCATCAGAGAATTTCCGAAAGGGTACCGTCGGACCTACCGAACCTGCAGCTGCGATGTACTACAACGATGCAAAGCCTGACAAGATATTCTATGCAGCACTGTGCTACCGTGCCCTTGGCGAAGAGGACAAGGCCCGCAGTCTGTTCAACAAACTGATGTCGTACGGCGAGCAACATATCTACGACAACATTACAATGGACTACTTCGCCGTGTCACTGCCCGATCTGCTCGTATGGAACGGCGACCTCACACAGGCAAACCGCATACATTGCAACTACATGCTCGCACTTGGCTACTATGGCCTCGGCAACAGTGAGAAAGCGCGCAGATACCTTAATGAGGTATTGAATATGGACACCAATCACCTCGGTGCCATAGCATTTAAAACATTTATATAATATTATAATATAAGGTAAGAAATACAAATAAACAATAATTTAACGAAAGACAATGAAATTCAATCGTATTCTACTGAAACTCTCTGGTGAGAGTCTGCAAGGCAAACAAGGACATGGTATCGATACAGAACGTCTGGGTGACTATGCTCGTCAGATAAAGGAAATAGCCGATATGGGCGTAGAAATAGGCATTGTGATAGGCGGTGGCAACATCTTCCGTGGCCTGACCGGCGCTGGCAAGGGCTTCGACCGTGTGAAAGGCGACCAGATGGGTATGTGCGCCACGGTGATAAACTCACTTGCCTTGTCGTCGGCCCTCGATGCCGTGGGACAGAAGAACCGCGTGCTCACAGCCATACGCATGGAACCTATCGGTGAATTCTACACGAAATGGAAAGCCATCGATGCCATGAAGAACGGAGAAGTGGTGATAATGTCAGCCGGCACCGGCAATCCATACTTCACTACCGACACAGGTTCTTCACTGAGAGGTATCGAGATAGAAGCAGACGTCATGCTGAAAGGCACACGCGTTGACGGCATATACACTGCCGACCCAGAGAAAGACCCTACGGCAACAAAATTCCACGACATCACATACCAAGAGGTGATAGAACGCGGCTTGAAGGTTATGGACATCACCGCCACTGCTATGTGCATGCAGAACAATCTGCCCATATACGTATTCAACATGGACATCGTGGGAAACCTGAAGAAAGTAATGGATGGTGAAGAAATAGGCACATTAGTGCATGTATGATTATGAAAACACTGGATATAAGATGCATAAATACCGGAAGCACACAGAAGTGCGAGGTTGGCAGCACGCTGAGCGAGATCTTCTCCGAATTAGGTGTTGAGATGCCTAATCCGCCTGTGGCTGCAAAAGTAAACAACGAAGTGGTGAGCATGAGCTATCGTGTTTACACCAATAAGACCGTGGAGTATATCGACATCACCCACCCTCTGGGAATGAGGATATACACACGCACCTTGTTCTTCATACTATGCAAAGCAGTACACGACCTGTTCCCCAGTGGAAAGATAAAGATTGAGTTTCCTGTAAGCAACGGATACTACTGCTACATGAACCTGGGACGCACGATGACACCTGATGACGTACATGAGATACGTCGTCAGATGGATCACATCATCAGTTCTGCACTGCCTATACACAAGCACAACCGTCCATCGGAAGAGGTCATAGAACTATTCCGAAACGAAGGCAACGAGTCTAAAGTTTCTTTGCTTGAAACCCTCGGCAGGATGTACACATCATATTGTTCCATAGAGGACTACAACGACTCTTTCTATGGTCCTATAATGACCAACACCAGCGACATTACGCTTTATGGTCTCGAGATGTATCACGATGGTCTGCTGCTGAGAATCCCTAAAAGAAACGACCCGACGAAATTGGGAGACTACATTGTGCAGAACAAGATGTTTGAACTTTTCGACGAGTACCACCGCTGGCAGGCAATGATGAAAATCAGTACCATGGGTGCACTCAACAGGGCTGTCATGAAGGGCCACAGTAAAGACATGATCATGGTGTTTGAAGCGCTACAAGAGAAAAAACTGTCTCGCATAGCAGACGAAATCGCCAACCGTCACGGTGTAAAGGTAATCCTTATAGCCGGCCCATCAAGCAGCGGAAAGACCACTACATGCAAACGTCTGTCAATACAGTTGGTCACCAACGGCATAATCCCTGTGGCAATATCATTGGACGACTATTTCGTTGACCGTGAGAATACTCCTCGCGACGAAAGCGGCGACTATGATTTCGAATCGCTCTATGCACTGAACCTGCCCTTGTTCAACCAGCAGCTCAATGCTTTGATAAACGGTGAGGAAGTGGAATTGCCGAAATATGACTTCATAACGGGCAAGAGTGGTATGAGCGGCAAGAAACTGCGACTCAAAAACAACGAAGTGCTCGTGATTGAAGGCATACACGCACTGAACCCCGAACTGACATCTCAGATTCCCGATTATCAGATATACCGTGTATATGCCTCTGCGCTCACTACCATCACGATGGATGACCACAACTACATCCCGACTACCGACAACAGACTGCTGCGCCGCATAATACGCGATTACAAATACCGCAACAACACCGCACAGCAGACATTAAAGCGATGGGCTTCTGTGAGAGCAGGAGAAGACAAATGGATCTTCCCATATCAGGAGAATGCAGATGTAATGTTCAACACCGCCATGCTCTTTGAACTGTCTGTCATAAAGACACAGGCGGAGCCTCTGCTTGAACAAGTACCTGAGAATTGCGACGAGTATGCCGAGGCACACCGCCTGCTGCACTTCCTGCACTACATCAAGCCTATACCAGAAAACCAGATACCGCCAACCAGTCTGTTGAGAGAATTCCTCGGTGGCAGTATGTTTGAGTATTGATTAAATACAATTTTATAAGACACAAAAATGCAAATATCTGAATCAGATATTTGCATTTTTTTTGGTGATCTCGCGGGGATTCGAACCCCGGACCCACAGCTTAGAAGGCTGTTGCTCTATCCAGCTGAGCTACGAGACCAACCTTATATGTGCTACTTCGCACGAAACAAATAATGAGGTCTGCAAAAGCAGGCTCATGGTTGCCTTGCGAATTTGCGACTGCAAAATTAATAAATTATTTTGACATACGCAAATTATATTGTCAATCTTTTAGCAAGTTGTTGATAAAATCATCAAGTTCCTTATCCAGACCATCCATAAACGACTGGCCAACAATCACTGTTTCATCGTCATCTGCGACATACAGTTCAGTGATATGCTCGCCATTTTCGTTCTCCAGCACATAATTGTAAGGCTGTATGATGCCCAGTCTGCCACTGGGTTTCTCACCTTGTTCTATCAACGAGCGCAGACATTGAGCCGCATTCTTATAGAACTCCTCCGTATCGAGCGGTGAGTTAATCCATTCTTCGATGACAACACGGGTTATCTCGTTGTCATCATCGTCGAAAGCCATCATGTCGCCAGTCTCCTGTGAGAGGCGAATGTGCACGTCAGTAAACACCTCGGGGGTGTCTGTCTCTGGGTATTTCTCCGCTATCTTCTGCAGGAAACGCTGTGCTTGATGTTCTGTCTTAGTTTCTGCCATGACATTGTTTGTATTTTTTACCCGAACCACATGGGCAAGGGTCGTTAGGTCGCGGTGTCTTCGTTCCTACTACTGGCATACGCGGGCCACGCGGCATCGACGGGTCGATGTATCCCGGACGATCCATGCCATCCGGCATCGGCGGCATGCCCGGACGCTGCATCATGCGGCGTGGCTGTGGCTGCTGCACTGGTGTACCGTCACCGTTCAGTTCCGGTTTGTTGGTCTGATACTGTGGCTGCGGCATTGGCTGCGGTATGTCCATAGGGGCCTGCTCTGGTGCCTGCTCCTTATGTATATGTATGCGTGACAGTGTTGAGCAGATGCTGTCATTCATCTGATTGATCATTGCATCCCACAACTTCACTGACTCCAGCTTAAAGATAAGCAATGGGTCTTTCTGCTCGTAACTTGCGTTCTGAGAAGAATGGCGCAACTCATCCAACTGGCGGAGGTTTTCCTTCCAGTTGTCGTCGATGTTGTGGAGAATTATCATCTTCTCAAACTCACGCATGATGTTCTTTGCCTCAGTGTCATAACACTCCTTCAGGCTGAACGACATGCGGTATATCATGTGCATGTCTGTCAGCGGTATGAGGATGCGCTCGAAGTTTGCATTCGGGTCTTCATATATCTGCTTAACCACAGGTGCAGCCTCTTCTGACACTTTGTCCACATGAGCCTTGAAGTTTGTCATCACCTTTTGGAATGATGTCTCCTCCAACTGGTTGCGATCTACTGACAGGAACTCATCCTCTGTGAACGGTGGTTCCATGAAGAACAGTTTCAGGAACTGCTCCTTGCATCCTGCATAGTCATTGTTGCTGAGTATAGACACCACACGATCCCAGATGGTGTTGGTGATGTCCATGCCTACGCGCTCACCCATCAAGGCGTGGCGACGCTTCTCATAGATGACGGTACGCTGCTTGTTCATCACGTCGTCATACTCAAGCAGGCGCTTACGTATGCCGAAGTTGTTCTCCTCTACCTTCTTCTGTGCACGTTCTATGGCACTGGTAATCATTGAAGACTCAATACGCTCGCCCTCCTCGAATCCGAGACGATCCATCACCTTGGCAATGCGCTCTGATGCGAACAGACGCATCAACTTGTCTTCAAGTGAAACATAGAATACAGAAGAACCTGGGTCACCCTGACGACCGGCACGACCGCGCAACTGACGGTCAACACGACGGCTCTCATGACGCTCCGTACCGATGATGGCAAGACCGCCGGCAGCCTTAACCTCTGGCGTAAGCTTGATATCGGTACCACGACCTGCCATGTTGGTGGCGATGGTCACTACGCCCTTGCCGTTGATGCTCTTACCTGCCTCTGCCACAATTAGCGATTCTTTCTCATGCTCCTTGGCGTTCAGCACCTGTGCAGTAACACCATTACGCCTCAGAATGTTATAGAGAAGTTCAGATATCTCCACCGATGTGGTACCCACAAGCACCGGACGGCCGGCATCGCGCATTGCGATTACCTCATCAACGACGGCTTTGTATTTCTCACGCGCTGTCTTATACACGCGGTCGTTCATGTCGATACGCTGTACAGGACGGTTGGTAGGTATCTCAACGACATCGAGTTTGTAGATGTCCCAGAACTCGCCTGCCTCCGTAGATGCCGTACCTGTCATACCAGCCAGTTTGTGGTACATACGGAAATAGTTCTGCAGCGTGATGGTGGCGTATGTCTGTGTGGCAGCCTCCACCTTCACATGCTCCTTGGCCTCGATGGCCTGGTGCAGTCCGTCTGACCAGCGGCGGCCTTCCATGATACGGCCTGTCTGCTCGTCAACGATCTTGACTTCCATCACACCGTCGTTATTCGGGATGACCACATACTCATCATCCTTATTATATAATGAGTATGCCTTCAGCAACTGCTGCAGTGTATGCACACGCTCCGACTGCTCTGAGAAATAGCTCAGGCGCTCGTCTTTCTTCGTCAGGCGCTCCTCATCGCTGAGCGACTTGTCTGCCTCCAGTGCGGAGAGTTCTGATGTAATGTCAGGAATGACAAACAGTTCCCTGTCATTAACCTGCTGTGACAGCCATTCCACACCTTTGTCTGTCAGGTCTGCAGAATGCAGCTTCTCGTCAACGACGAAGTACAGCGGTGCTATGGCTTCCGGCATCTTGCGGTTGTTGTTCTCCATGAAGTATTCCTCTGTAGAGAGCATGCCCGACTTAATGCCGTCCTCTGAAAGGTATTTCACCAACGGTGTATTCTTTGGCAGCGCCTTGTATGAACGATACAGGGCAACGAAGCCTTCTGACACCATATCCTTGTTGTTAGCATTCTGGCCGTCACTTATCTTCTGCTTAGCCTCAGCAAGGAGCTGTGTGGCAAGCTTGCGCTGCGCACCAACGAGTTTCTCCACCAATGGCTGATACTCCTCAAACATCTGTATGTCGCCCTTTGGCTGCGGACCAGAGATGATGAGCGGTGTACGCGCATCGTCAATGAGCACTGAATCGACCTCATCGACGATGGCATAGTTATGCTTGCGCTGCACGAGGTCTTCGGGGTGCATGGCCATATTGTCACGCAGATAGTCGAAACCGAACTCGTTGTTGGTACCAAACGTAATATCTGCCTGATATGCCTTGCGGCGCTCCTCAGAGTTTGGCCTGTGCTTGTCGATGCAATCCACTGATAGTCCGTGGAACATATAGAGCGGCCCCATCCATTCAGAGTCACGCTTGGCGAGGTAGTCGTTCACCGTAACCACATGCACGCCGTTGCCTGTCAAGGCATTGAGGAACACCGGGCATGTAGCCACCAGTGTCTTACCTTCACCCGTTGCCATCTCGGCAATCTTGCCCTGATGCAGCACCGTACCGCCGAAGAGCTGCACGTCATAGTGCACCATCTCCCATTTCAGGTCATTGCCGCCTGCTGTCCAGTGGTTGTGATATATCGCCTTGTCGCCGTCGATGGTGACAAAATCCTTTGCGGGGTCGGATGCCAGTTCACGGTCAAAGTCTGTTGCCGTAACCACGGTTTCCTCATTCTCCGTGAAGCGGCGTGCAGTGTCCTTGACGATGGAGAATGCCACGGGATAAACCTCGTTGAGAGCCTCCTCCAGTTTGTCGAGAGCCTCTTTCTCCAGTTTGTCTATCTGATTGAAGATTGGCTCGCGCTCGTCTATTGGTGTCTGTTCTATGCGTTCCTTGAGCTCACCAATCTGTTTCTTCTGTTCTGCGCATGAGTTCTGCACATACTGCTGTATCTCCTTACTCTTGGCACGCAGTTCATCGTTTGTCAAAGCCTGTATGGCAGGATATGCGGCTTTCACCTTATCCACCAATGGCTGTATTTTCTTTATGTCGCGTGATGATTTGTTGCCGAAGAGGGCAGAGAGTATTGAATTGAAATTCATTTACTTTAGTTAATAATTAAGGAATTAATAATCTCATACCTGCGCTGCGAGCCCGTGCTCGTCATCTCTGACAGGCCTAATGAACTACAAAGTTAATCATTTTTTTCCAAACGACAAAACAACATCAACTTTTTTAATATAATTTATTCTTTTCACTATTTCACGCTATTATTCAGCGAATATACTTTTAGCCTACGGCGTACCATCTATTTTCATTAATAACATGAATTCTTTCATAAATTTATGGTGAAATTTATGGTATTAACGACAATTTATGGTGCCTCGCAGAGAATCAAATTCCATTAATATGGCATTCGCTGAATAGTTACTGTTTCACGCAACCTCATTTTACTTTTTTTCGTTAATGCCGTTAATCCCATTCATTAATACCATTAATGCTTTACCCCAAGATTATTAATGTCGTTAATATCAAGTGCAATAATGATAATTTGTTTCATAAAGGTGGATTAATGATTGAAGGATTGAAAAGTTGAAGTCTCTGTCTGCATGGACAACTTCAATCTTTCAATCCTTCATTTTTTATTTCTTCAATTTTTTAATTTTTCAATCCTTTGAGCGAAGCGAAACAATGCCTTACTGAAAGACCGGACGCACACTGAACCCACAGTACCGGCTGCCGTCGTTGCGGTAGATCAAGTAGCTTGAACTGAAGGTCACGTACCATGCGTAGTTTGGGTCGCTCTCGCCGAGCGAAGCCGACCAGTAGAGACCGTACGAGTCATCAGGGTTGTAGCCTGTGTCGGAGCGAAAACCAGCAGCGGGAAGGAAGATGAATTTGTCGGTGTAACCGTCCTTCAAGCTCGTCACCTTGTAGCCGTTTACATTATTCTGTGATGTCCATTCCCATTTGCAGTTTTCGGTGTTATACAGTTCTTCCATTTCTGCATTGGTAGGCATGCGCCATGCGCCGCCCCAGTTTATGTGGGCAGCATCGTCGCAGGCGTCAAGAATGGACTTGCCATCGAAGTCGTTGTACTTGGTCATGCTGTTGTTGTTGTTTGCATCACACCATTTGTAGGTACCCCAACTATAGTCATCCTTCATACTTGTCTCGCCCCATGCGTAGTAGTCGCCGTTGCCTTCTGGAATTGTTGCACCAACATTGCAGGTTGCCCACTTCACACTCAGGCCGAGGTCTACATACTGCTGTGTAACCTTTGTCCAAACAGCTGCCGTTGCACCTTCTTCTACTGTGCCCATGTTTACTACATTGCGACGTGAGAAGGCTACAGTGCTTTGGTTGAATGAGCGCACCATAGTGGTTACAGTGCTGGTTTCCTTATCAATTGAACTACAGCTCATAGTAAAGCCTTTCTCAAGGACACCTGGCAGGATGGCGATGAGGTATGTGCCAGCGGCTATCTTCGTACCCTCAATTACAGGAACGAGGCTGACGGTGGTTGATGCATCAGCGGCCGGTGTGACTGTGGAAATTCCGTTCTCGTCAAGAGTTACGGTGAAGCCTCCAGCTATGCCCTCGCCGCCCTTGGCAGTGAATGTAATCTTGTCGTAATCCTCCGTGGTTGTTACCTTTACGAAGGCGCAGACATGCTTGAAAGTACCGAGGCTGAGGTCTTCTGACGTGCTGGTTATCTTGTCGGCATTGTCATTGCGTGCAGTCATAATGGCTGCCAGCGGGTCGAAGCCGTTGGGCGTAGCAACCTGCTCTACAGGAAGCGACAGACCGCTGATGCCATAGTCTGAATCGATTGTTGCACTTTCCATTGCAGGATATACTGCGCAGTAACTCTTAGGTTCGGTAACTGTGATGGTGCCTTGGAACTCGCCCAATGTTGTGCCTGCTCCCTTGGCAAGTTCAAACGGACAAGCTACTCCTGCACCGTCGAACACGGTGATGGCGTCGCCAGTCTGCCATACTACGTTGGCGCCGTCAACAGCAGTACGTGTGGCACTGCCTTCCTGACTGGCAGTGAAGGTTACCTTATACTCACCCTTGGCAGGTGCCTGGGCCTCGGTCAGTTCTATGTCGTTGCCGCAAGAGGCAAACATGAGCATGGCGCACACTGCTGCCATGCCACTATATAACTTAAATTGTTTCATTGTTAGTTACTTTTTTTAATGAAAACTAATTACCGTAATTAACCGTAATTACTATAATTCTGATTTTATTTCTTTTAACTACGAATTAAACGAATTATACGAATTTATCTGTGCAGTACTCCGCATGGTAATCCGTGCAATCTGTGTAATCCGTGGTCTAAAACTACGAATTAAACGAATTTTACGAATTTATCTGTGCAAAGAATGTCATATTAATGGAATTTTATTCTCTGCGAGGCACCATAAATTGTCGTTAATACCATAAATTTCACCATAAATTTATGAAAGAATTCATGCTATTAATGGAAATCAATGGTACGCCGTAGGTAAAGGAATCTATGCAATACCATACTCCGCATGGCAATTCGTGTAATTAGTAAAATTCGTTGTCTAAACTACGAATTATACGAATTGTACGAATTATTCTGTGTTGTACCCCGATGGCAATTCGTGTAATTAGTAAAATTCGTTGTCTAAAAATTGTATCTTTATCCTCCGAGTCCTCCGCTGGTCCAGTCGAAGTTGCCTGGGTTGAGCGGTTCTGTTGAGAACTGGTTAGTACCGTCGGGATTGTTTGGGTCAAGAGAACTCTCTGAGCCACTCGTTGCAAGGATGTTCTGTGCCTCAAAGGCGGTTAGCCTCACCTCGGGGCGGATAAAAATCTTTTTCTTCATTTTAATTGTTCAGTTATGTGTCTATTATCAAAGTGGGAGTGTCTTTAATTTTACAATTTTTCAACTCTTCAAGCGAAGCGTACATTGCATAATTCACAATTACCATCAGGATGGGATTTTTCACTATTCACTATTCACTCTGAGCATAGCGAAGTTAAGTGCAATGTTATCGCACGAAAGGAAAAGCGAGTGTCTGCAAAGCAGGCTCGCGGTCGCTTTGGCGATTTCCTGAGTGCAAAGGTACAAACTTTTTTCCGAAACTACAAAGAAAAAGGATAATAAAATTAAAAAATTGAAGGATTGAAACATTGAAGTCTCTGTCTGCATGGACAACTTCAATCTTTCAATCCTTCAATTACTTATTATTTCAATTCTATATTACTTTGAGCGAAGCAATGGTTTTATTTGAGAACTGGACGTACAGACTCGCCCACAAAACGATCGCCACAGAAATCCCAATAACTACTGCAAAACAAATTATACGCATATCTCGACTGATTGGTATTATTTCGTACGCCTAATGAAGCACCCCAATAATCTAATGCTTGATCAACAGCATTATTTCTATTATATTGATAGTAACCTGCCGCAGGAAGGAATATATGATTATCAACGTTGATGCTGTAACTACCTACTGGAGTAACATCAGTATCTTGTGGAGTTTTCTTCTTTCCCTTATCGTCATCAGCGTTTGGCTGAACTTGATAGACTATGTAGCCCTTAACACTAGTGCTACCATAACCTTCTGTCCACTCCCAATAACATTCACTTTTAAGTTCCTCAAACTCTTGATATGTAGGCATACGCCAGATACCACCCCAATTTCTGTGAGCCGCATCATCTGCAAGTTCAAGAACGGTTCTGCCATCAACATCACCATAACTACTGTTAGCATTGTATTTTGTCATGACATTTTCTGTACCATTACACCATTTGTAATTTGTCCATTCGAATTCATCCTTCGTACTGGTTTCACCCCATGCAAAATAATCACCATAGTCCGTTGGAGTGGTTGCGCCTACATTACAGGTTGCCCACTTCGTGCCGCTGGTTAGGCCGAGGTCAACGTATTTCTGTGTGTTACGTGTCCAAGTGGCTGCCGTCACGCCTTCTTCAACAGTTCCCATGTTCACGGCGTTGTGGCGAGAGAAGGCCTGGGTTCTGTCGCTGTATGAGCGTACCATCGTGGTCACCTCTTTGTTATCACTGTCAATTGAGGTGCAGCTCATGGTGAAGCCTTCCTCAAGGACACCTGGCAGGATGGCGATGAAGTATGTGCCTGCGGCTATCTTTGTACTGCCAGCAGCAGGAACGAGGCTCACCGTGCATGAAGGAGAGGTAGGTATGGCCTTGGAAATACCGTCGGCACCGACCTGAGCATCGAAACCTCCGGCGATGCTATCACCACCATTGGCGGTGAAGGTTATCCTGTCGTACTCCTCTGTAGTTGTAACCTTGACGAAGGCACAGACGTGCTTGAACGCACCGAGGCTGAGATCTTCATTCTCGTTCACTATCTTGTCGGCATCGTCATTGCGTGCTGTCATGATGGCTGCCTGTGGATCGAAGCCGTCTCGTGTGGCCACCTGTTCTACTGGCAGCACAAGGCCGGTTATAGTATAGTCGGAAGCAGGAGCATCAGCGATAGGAGCATCCGATACAACGACATCACCTCCCGCGAGTTGTGCATCTGGGGCGAGAGGATATACTGCGCAGTATTTCTTCGGGGTGAGGGTTTGGAGGGTGCCCACAAACTGGCCTGTAGTTTCGCCAGCACCTGTGGCGAGCTCAAACGTGCGGTTGTTGCCGCCGCCGTCAAATACAGTGATGGCATCACCTGACTGCCATACTACGTTGGAGCCGTCAACAGCAGTACGTGTGGCACTGCTTTCCTGACTGGCAGTGAAGGTTACTTTATACTCGCCCTTGACAGGTGCCTGGGCCTCGGTTAGTTCTATGTCGTTGCCGCAAGAGGCAAACGTGAGCATGGTGCACACTGCTGCCATGCCACTATATAACTTGAATTGTTTCATTGTGCTACTACAAATTATTTTATTATTATTTTAACTACGAATTAAACGAATTTTACGAATTTATCTATGCAGTACTCCGCATGGCAATTCGTGTAATTAGTGAAATTCGTTGTCTAAACTACGAATTATACGAACTGTACGAATTATTCTGTGCTGTACCCCGCATGGCAATTCGTTAAATTAGTGAAATTCGTTGTCTAAACTACGAATTATACGAATTGTACGAATTATTCTGTGCTGTACCCCGCATGGTAATTCGTGTAATTAGTGAAATTCGTTGTCTAAACTACGAATTATACGAATTGTACGAATTATTCTGTGCTGTACCACGCATGGCAATTCGTGTAATTAGTGAAATTCGTTGTCTAAACTACGAATTATACGAATTGTACGAATT
>JAEEHW010000136.1 GCA_016281055.1 Prevotella sp. | reverse complement strand
TATTGTCCCACAGATAGCGCAGATTTTCACAAATTTATTCCCACTCAACGACAATCTGTGTTTATCTGAGGTATCTGTGGGAGAAAACTTCATAAACAGGAACACACATATCTCCACCGCCAGACCGATATACGCCGTGCGACAGCGGAGTAAAAGTAGGGCAAAGAAAATAAAAAGACCCAACCACACCCTTAACGTTAGGGAGAAAGGAATATCCGGATGGCCTTCTCTCCCCTTGGGAAAGGTCAGGAGAAGGGGCAACACTCCCACGAGATACATTGCCGTGACGTTGGGATTATCGTTGAAACCTGTAATGGGATATAGCGCATCCTCAGGCTGCATGAAGCCCAGCCACTGGGCGAAGACAGCCACAACGTGCGCAGCAGCGATAACCAGAAGTCCGCCGACGATAAATCGACGTGCGAGCAGTCCTGAACCTACGGCATGTGACAACGTAATTATGCTTAACAATGTCACGCAGAGGTATGTGGTACGGTACCACTCCGTGACAGGAGACAGCCATCCGTGAACGAGGATATACACCACCCATGCAAACACATACAGGTGAAGGTATTTATGACCACGCATTTCACCGATTAAACGGATCTTATTTGAATTATCTGTGAAATCTGCGGAATCTGTGGGAAACTTCAATATCTGTGTGCAAAATACAGTCAGGCCACAAACGAGCAGTCCCGCTTCCATCAGCAGGGAGCGTGACAGTGAGGGATATACAAACAAGTGTGTGTCGAAAGTTGCCGCTGCACATGTCAGTAAAAACAAAATACCTATCAACAGGTTAGTATTTGCTTCTTTGTTTTCCAATTTGTTCGTTTTTTATGTCTGTTTCAGATTAGCGAACACAAAGGTAATAACATTTTTTTGCAACTAAAAAAAAAAAAAACATAATTTAACGCATAAATATAGCGATTTAACATAGTTTTATTCTGATATCTATAAAAACAGAACAAAATAAATCTTCATCTCTTTACAAAAAAGATTTCTCGCTCATTTTAATTATGGCGACTAATTACTTTTTTCTTGAACACGGAATGCAGATTGGACGGATTGGCTGAGCAGTGAGATTTGGTAATAGAAGACAACACCGACAACCATGACAACATCTGTATGCCAGAAGGGATGTGTGAGAAAAAAATTGTTCTCGTTGTTCTAAGTTGTCTTCAAAAAACATAAGACGACACAGATAATTGCATACTCTTTTCTCATTTATTATAACCTTCGGTTAGAAATCCCCTAAAATCTGGTTCATAATACTTGGGCTTCGCCCAGAAATATTTCTTCTATAAGATTTTTGTCTGGATTTTTAAAAGATTTCTTGCGAAGCAATCATAACCACATCAACTTAACTCTGTCTATTTCTCCATAAAAAAACGTCCACAAGGAGCGGTTACAAGTATGAAAGGCTAAGTGACGGAACACATAGCCAACAGCTAAGCCTCACGACAAAGCTTGACTTGCATTTGCAAAGTTACAATTTTTTTCTTAGCAGCCAAATATTATTGCTACAACGTGCATTCTTGACTTCTGATATCCGACATTTAGGCAAATGTTAAAAGTGTAAAGTTTTCTTAATACGCAGTAAAAGCTATCATATTGCATCGTAATATGATAGCTTTTACTGTACTATCTGATAGCAATTACACTGTAAAAGCTATCAGATTAATGCTCAATTCACAATGCATAATGCAAAATTATTGCGTATAATTCATATTTTTCGTTCCGCATGGCGTAATTGTGCATGGTGCATTATGCATTGTGAATTGGAAAAAACGTTTTACAGCCCCGCTGTCGCATTGCACCCCTTTTGTGGACACCTTGCCCACCAGCCTCTGTCAGTGCCCCTTAAAATGAGTTTTCTAAACTGTGGTGGTTTAGAACAATTTTTACTTGTGCTTCTGCGGCATGGTAGTGGGGGGAATTGTTCTGCCGTACAGGCATGTCTTTGGCCTATGGTTTCACTATGATTCTCTCTACACCGGGTTCCAGCGGCCCCTTGACATTCTTGATGGAGTAATATGTCACGTCGTCGAGGATTATCATGGGGCGCTCGTCCTTGTTCTTCACACGGAACTTGATGTTGTTGAGCTTCAGTCCGTCAACGTGGCGGGCAAAGACACCGTAGGCTGGCGTGAAGCCGGCAAATTTCGGTTCGGGGTAGTTGGTGCCCTGCTCGCGGTATTCTCTCTTGGCATGCTCTGCCCTGCCGCCGCCGGCATAGTCAACGCGCACCTTGCTTATTGAGATGTTGCGCAGTGGCGTGCCCTTCATGCCGGTGATGATGATGCCAGCGATGGAGTCGGCATGATAGCAGCTGACGTTCTTTATGGTGATATTCTGACCTGTCGAGATATCCTTGCGATCCTCTGGTCCGCGGTTGCGGCAGCCGGTGGTGATGTAGATGGGGTAGTGGTGGGTATGCACTATGTTGAAGCCGTCAACGTCTATGTTTTCCATCACTCCCTGGTCCACGCACTCCAGTGCAAGTCCGCTGCTGTATTCTCCCTTGCAGTTCAGTATTTTGATGTTGCGGTAACCGCCGTTGCTCTCCGTTCCGAGTTTTATGCGTCCGCAAACCCATCCTACGGGCTCTGGCACCTTGGTGCCGTCGAGGTATGTGCCGCACTTATAGCCTGTGACGGTGCATTTCTTCACTGTGATGTTCTCACACGTTACTAGTTCCTTCAGTGCGTATGAGCTTTTCAGCACGATCGCATCGTCGTGTGAGGTGTTCACGCAGCAGTTGCGTATCACGAGATTCTTGCAGCAGTCTATGTCCACGCCGTCGCGGTTGGTGTCGATGGTCACACGGTCGATGAGCGTATTCTCACACCCCGTTACGATGATGGCGAAGTGGCCGCCTCGGTATATGGTAAGGTCGGAAATCTTCACGTTCTTGCACAACTTGAATGCTATGGCCTTGTCGCCGGTGTCCATGCCGCCGCCCTGCACAATGCCTGCCTTTTCCTTGTCTTCCCTGGTCAAACCCACGCCGTCGATATATCCGCTGCCAGTGATGGCGATGTTCTCTGCACCGTCGGCCCAGATGAGCGAGTTGTGGAAGAAGGTGTGGCCGCCGTCCTGATACTGCGGGCCTTCCCACGGTTCGCGCGCATCGTATGCGTTGGCAGACTCTGGTGCGGCGATAATCCTTGCTCCCGGCTCGAAGTGCAGTTCTATGTTTGACTTCATGCGTATGCTGCCGCAGAGATAGTCGCCGAAGGGCACCACGACCCTGCCGCCGCCTTTGCTGACGGCATCGTCAATGGCGCGGTTGAACGCCTCGTGTGTCAGTGTCTTGCCGTCAGGCACGGCACCGTAGTCAACGATGTTGAATACCTGTTTCTTTGCTGTTGCGGTCATTGTGCATAACAATGATGTTAGCAGATATATAAAACAGAATCTAAATACCAAGTGCTTTTTCATTTTATCATACCCATAATTATTATACCTATAATAAAACTGTTGCAAATTTACAGAATTTCTTTCATTCTTGCAAATTTGCAACAGTTTTTTTATTTTTAACACTATATATTTAGAGTTTTACTCTGTAATGCTCTGTGTTGTCTGGAGTGATGTCCTATTTCAATTCTGCAATGACGGTCTGATTGCCAGTGGTGGACTGTCCCATAACGACCTTGATGTCTGTGCCTACAGGCAGGAACAGATCGACACGTGAACCAAACTTGATGAATCCAAGGTGCTCATCAATGAAGCAACTGTCACCTTCCTTTGCATACGTGACAATACGACGGGCTACTGCACCCGCTACCTGACGGCAGAGTATGTCAACACCATCAACAGTCGTTATTATGATGTCAGTCATCTCATTCTCGTCACTTGCCTTGGGCAGCCACGCCTTGTGGAAAGCACCGTTCTGATGGTGAACCATCTTCACCTTGCCGTCAACAGGGAACCAGTTGGCGTGAACGTTGAACAAACTCATGAATATGCTGACCATGATGCGCTTCTCATGCAGGTATTTCTCCTCCATGACCTCCTCTACCACCACGATTTTTCCATCAGCGGGGGCAACGACAAGTTTACTGGTATCTACATCATCCTCTGCAAACTTTCGTATAGGACAGCGGAAGAAATTCAGGGCTATGCACCACACTGTGCCAAACAATGCCGCGAAGATGTAGAACGGTATGTGCGAAGGCACATATCGCCACAGCACAAAGCCTATGGCAACAAGCAGCAGTGCACTATATATCAGCAAATCCGTACCCTCATGGTGTATGCGGATTTTCTTCAGTTTCTTTATTCTTTTTCCCATAGATGGTTTTATCTATTTTCACTTTATCTTGCAAAGGTAAGTAAAAATCCCGATATAAACAAATATTTATCATCGAAACTGCATTTTTCCATGTTTTTTCCTTTACAATACTTATGTATAAGAGGCATTTTTTGTAACTTTGCTTTATTATGCACAACTTCATTCACCTACACACACATACTTATTATTCGCTGCTCGACGGACAGAGTCCGGTGGGCGCACTCGTAAAGAAAGCCGTCAAGGACGGAATGCGCGGCATGGCCATAACAGACCATGGCAATATGTTCGGCGTAAAAGACCTTTTCGACGAGTGCAACAAGATAAACAAGGAACTGAAGAAGGAAGGCAAGGAACCCTTCAAGCCTATCTTCGGTTGTGAGATGTATGTGGCGCAGCGTGGAATGAAAATCATGGAGGATAAAGTGGACCACGGCGGCTGGCACCTCATAGTGCTTGCCAAGAACCTCAACGGCTACAAGAATCTCATCAAGCTTGTCAGCCGCTCGTGGGTGGACGGTTACTACTACCGTCCGCGTACCGACCATGAGGATTTGGAGCGTTACCATGAAGACCTGATAGTCTGCTCCGCCTGTATAGGCGGTGAGATTCCGAAGAAGATTCTTGCCGACGACATTGAGGGCGCTCGCAAGGCGATTGAGTGGCACAAGAACCTGTGGGGTGATGACTTTTATCTTGAATTGCAGCGCCATGAGGTGAAAGACCCCAACCAGCGCGCGAATCGTGAGACGTTCCCCTTGCAGCAGAAGGTGAACCGCGTGCTGATAGAACTGGCAAAGGAATATGGCATCAAACTCGTCTGTACCAATGACTGTCACTTCGTGGATGAGGAAAATGCAGAGGCCCACGACCACCTGTTGTGCCTTGGTACGGGCAGGGAACTTGATGACCCGACGCGTATGCTCTACACAAAGCAGGAGTGGTTTAAGACACAGCAGGAGATGAACGACATCTTCAGCGATGTGCCGGAGGCTCTTGACAATACCATCGAGATACTCGACAAGGTAGAGACATACAACCTTGAGTCAGACCCTATCATGCCGTTCTTCCCTATACCAGAGGCATTCGGCTCGGAAGAAGAGTGGCGAAAGAAATTTACTGAGCAGGACTTGTATAACGAGTTTACCACCGACGAATACGGAAAGAACGCTCTCAGTGAGGAGGACGGACAGAAGAAGATAAAGAAACTGGGCGGTTATGACAAACTGTATCGCATCAAGTTTGAGGCCGATTATCTCGGCCGTCTGGCTTACGAAGGTGCAAGTCGCCTGTATGGCAACGGCTACGAGGAAATACCTAATGACACACCATTGCAGCCCGATGGACTGTCTGCATGGGCAGAGGCGCACGGTATAGGCAAGGAGGTTGACGAACGAATACGCTTTGAGCTGCATATAATGAAGACGATGGGTTTCCCAGGATATTTCCTCATCGTGCAGGACTTCATCAACTCTGCACGTAAGGAACTCGACGTATGGGTAGGTCCGGGGCGTGGAAGTGCAGCAGGTTCGGTGGTGGCATATTGCCTCGGCATCACGAAACTCGATCCATTGAAGTACGATTTGCTGTTCGAGCGTTTCCTTAACCCTGACCGTATCTCACTGCCTGATATTGATACCGACTTCGATGACGATGGTAGAGGTAAGGTGTTGCAGTGGGTTATGGACAAGTACGGCCATGAGAACTGTGCTCACATCATTACATACGGCACCATGGCGACGAAGAACTCCATAAAGGATGTGGCACGCGTGGAGAAACTGCCGCTCGACAGGTCGAACGCATTGTGTAAGGCCATACCCGACCGCCTGCCAGACGTTGACGGCAAGACGCCAAAGATGAACCTCACCAATGCCATCAAGGCCGTACCGGAACTGCAGCAGGCAGAAGCATCGCTCGATCCGCGTGAGGCGAACACCATAAAGTATGCGCGTATGCTCGAAGGTACGGTGCGCAATACTGGCATACACGCCTGCGGATTCATAATCTGCCGCGACCCTATCAGTGACCATGTGCCAGTATCAACAGCGCAAGACCCCGACTTTCCTGAGCTCAAGACACCTGTCACGCAGTATGACGGACACGTTATCGAGTCAACAGGACTCATCAAGATGGACTTCCTTGGTCTGAAGACCCTGTCAGAGCAAAAGGAGGCCGTGAAGATAATAAAACGCACGAGGGGCATCGACATAGACCTTGACAACATTCCACTTGATGACGAACTGACCTACCAGCTCTACCAAAAAGGACAGACAGTAGGTACATTCCAGTTTGAGTCGGCAGGCATGCAGAAATATCTGCGTGAGTTGCACCCTACAGTGTTCGAGGACCTCATAGCCATGAATGCGCTGTATCGCCCAGGCCCTATGGACTACATTCCTTCGTTCATCAAGCGTAAGAACGGCCAGGAGCCTATCACCTACGACATCGACTGCATGGAGAAGTATCTGAAGGACACATACGGCATCACAGTGTACCAAGAGCAGGTGATGTTGCTGAGCCGACAGCTGGCAGACTTCACGCGTGGTCAGTCAGACGCTCTGCGTAAGGCGATGGGTAAGAAGAAGAAGGACATCGTTGACCAGATGAAGCCTATGTTCATCGAGGGCGGCAAGAAAAACGGCCATGACCCTAAGGTGTTGGAGAAAATATGGGCAGACTGGGAGAAGTTCGCTTCTTATGCATTCAACAAGTCGCATGCCGCATGCTACTCATGGGTGGCTTACCAGACAGCATACCTCAAGGCACACTACCCTGCCGAATTCATGGCGGCGCTGCTTACGCGTCGTTGCTCAGACATCAAGGAGACGACGAAGCTGATGGATGAATGTAAGGCTCTCGGCATACCTACGCTGGGTCCTGACGTAAACGAATCATTCGCCGACTTCGGCGTTAACGCCAAGGGTGAGATACGCTTCGGACTTACTGCCATAAAAGGCATGAGCACCGCAGCTGCCGATGCAATAATAGAGGAACGCGAGGCCAACGGCCCGTTCAAGGACCTTTATGACATGCTTGAACGCGTACCGTCATCGGCAATGAACAAGAAAGCACTTGAAGTGATGGCGCTTTCTGGTGCGCTGGATAACTTCGGCATTATGCGCGAGCAATACCTCGCTCCGTCAGGAAAATACAACGTATTCCTCGATGCACTGACAAACTACAGTTCACAATATCAGTCGAGCAAGGCAGGGGCAGCCAACTCTCTCTTCGGTGACTTTGATTCAATCGAGATCACCAAGCCAAAACCAACGAAGGTGGAGGAATGGAGCACCATAGAGAAACTGAACCGTGAGCGCGACCTGGTGGGCATATATCTCTCTGCGCATCCTCTTGATGAGTTTGCCGTGGTGATGGAATGTATGTGCAATACCACATGTGAAGAAATATCCCGTGAGAAACGCGATAGCAATATGGATACTTTCTCAAAGCGCGAACAGATATGCATTGCAGGCATAGTAACCGCAGTCACTCCTCGTTTTACCAAGGCGGGGAAACCTATGGGTATTGTAACCATAGAGGACTTTAACGGCGCTGGCGAGATAGTGATGTTCGACCAACAGTGGGCGCAGTATCAGGGTATGTTCACTGTAGGATGTTCGGTATTCGTGCGCATGAAATGCCAGGAACGTTACCGTGGCACTGGTCAATATAGTCTCAACGTATATAGTGTTGAATTCCTGCGTGACGTGGCTGACAAGTCAATGACAGACCTTACCATCCACCTTGACCTTGACACCTTATGTAAAGAGGAAGGCAAAACATCAGACAATGATGAGGAGGAAGAGACAATGACAGCAGGAGGCAGTGTACTTGACGACCTCGCTACTATAATAAAGGATTCTCCTGGCAACACACACCTGACATTGTCAGTACGTGACTCACGTCTCAGCACACAACCGGTGCGCATGGCATCACGTCTAAGTGGTGTGAAGGTGAATCGCCGTCTCATCGATTTCGTAAAGCAACACGATTGCCTGCACATGTCAATGTAGGACCCTCCTCCCTGCTCACTGAATTCATAAAGATTATTTAGGCATGCCAATCTCCTGCATCAGCATCTGTATGATATTGGTTGTGATATCCTCGACGGCTGCAGCGTTGCCGGTGACGTATGCTTCTCCGCTTGGCGTGTCATAGAAATTGTTGAGAAGGTCAAGGTCAGTCTCTGTCACATCATCCTCCATCATAAGAAGGCAGATGTCTGTGATGTTGTCACTGACGTATGTAGTCAAGCGATTAATAAGATTTGTCGCCATGGTCTTTGCCTCGTCGTCAAGGTTGGCGAACATCTGTCCTTTTATCATGTCCATTGTGGTGGCCAGTGTATTCTTCACAGAGTTCTGCGCACCGGACTTCTTCACCATCTTTGCAAACTTTCCTTTGTATGCCTCACTTGCAGTCAATTGTATTGCTGGTGGCTCCTGTCCCTGGAACAATGCCATGATAATTGGCATGAGCTGTTCCTGCATCTTTGAGATATGCTCTTCGTTAATGGCGTTCATGGTGTGTTCGAGTGCAGTCTTGCCCTCTTTGGTATTCATGAATGCAAGGATGTCATCCAACTGCTTCTCGGTAATGTTCTGACGATAGTGCTTCTCCATTATGTTGACGATGGAGGGCATCATTTTTTCGTTCCAAAACGTGGTGGCACGTTTCTGGGCTTCGTCGGCCGTCAGACTGTCGCGTTTCATCAGCATATCTGATAATTGGCTGGTCACAGTTTTTTCTCCGAAACTTGAGTTTTCAAGTTCGATAAGCTTTACTAATTTGTCATGATAGTTGTCGGCCATTGTGAATGACAATGACAGGAAGAAAACGACAAGTGTAGATAAAATCTTTTTCATGTTTTTTGATAATATGGGATTAAAAGATGTAATAAAAGGGAAGTATGTTGGAGTCAAGGGATAATCCTTAAAAACTCCTTCATACTCCCCTTGAATTTATTTTGTTTTATTAAGATTACTTGGCCAGTTTGCCGTCAGAACCGAGCACATTCACAATCTTGTGGATGTACATCTTCTTCATGTTCTCACGAGCAGGCTTCAGATACTGACGTGGGTCGAAGTCTCCAGGATGCTCAGCCAGGTGCTTGCGGATAGCAGCAGTCATGGCAAGACGTGAGTCAGAGTCGATGTTGATCTTGCAGACAGCAGACTTAGAAGCCTCGCGGAGCTGCTCCTCAGGGATACCGATGGCAGCCTCGAGCTTACCGCCG
>JAEEHW010000135.1 GCA_016281055.1 Prevotella sp. | reverse complement strand
TCCACTATGCTTCAGACTGCGGTAGCAAAGGTACTAACTTTAGTCCAAAAAGCCAAGAAAACGGCAGAAAAAGTCATCCTGCAATTTGAGCTATTGAATACCTACTACTCAAAATCATCCTGCAAAATGAGCTATACGCCAAATCTTTGTTTGTTGAAATCTTATGCATCATGCCTCCTTTAAAAAAGAACCAAGACATGAAGAAAGATAGCGTAGTACTTATCAGAGGAATTTTAAGTCCACCACAAGAAGCAGAAATATGGCACGTGTAAATCATGTGCAAAATCAAAATACAACATACATTATCCAAGTAAAAGGTTCTATTTTTCATTTGTTGTAAATTTGGTTATTGTATTCATCAGTAGACGACATTCACAGCTATATTTCAACATTCTTTTACATACTAACCACCAAGAGCATTCACTTCTAATGCAAATTTACGAATTTATTTTAAAACTGCAAAGGAAATGGTGAGAAAAAACATACGGTTTCTTTTTGCAGTGAAATGAAAAATTCGTAATTTTGCAGTGGAAAGGAAGATAACATGACAAAGATAATTACTGATAATCATGGTAATTCGTTTCCTAATAGTTCAAATCTAAAGAAAGAAGTCGGGGATATAGTAACAACATCCTGGATATAGTAACGACTATACATAATGCTTCTTTTTGAACATTATGATATAATTAGAAAAATAACAAAAATAATGCGATAATTCGTTTCCAAAAAGCGGTGAGTCCGAAAGAAATTAAAGAAAACATACATTTATTACCAAAAGAAAATTTGACGGATTCAACGAGTGGACAACAATGATGGAACTGTATGAGTGACGCAAACAATAAATACAAAAACAAAACGAAGAAATCGAGTATTTACGCGGACTGAGGGGCGGTTTCACGTGAAACAATGATTATGACGATTACTGTTTCTACCACAGACTACACAGATATACACGGACAAAGTCTTTGACTACGAATTATGCGAATTATACAAATTATACAATCTGAGTAATCTGCGGCATCTGTGGGAGACTAACAACGGATTAAGACAAATTACACAGATTAACTTTAACTACGAATTATGCGAATTATACAATTTATACAATCTGAGTAATCTGTGGGATCTGTGGGACACCAACAACGGATTAAGACGAATTACACTGATCACACAGATTAATCTTAAACTACGAATTATGCGAATTATACGAATTAAATAATCTGAAACATCTGCGGCATCTGTGGGAGACTAACAACGGATTAAGCGGATTACGCCGATTAACTTTAACTACGAATTATGCGAATTATACAAATTATACAATCTGAGACATCTGCGGGATCTGTGGGAGACCAACAACGGATTAAGACGAATTACACTGATCACACAGATTAATCTTAAACTACGAATTATGCGAATTATACAAATTAAATAATTTATAAACTGTGGTATCTGAGAGACCTGTGGGAGGAAAATTTATAAACTGTGGGAGGAAACATTAAGAGAATATGACGAAGGAAGAAAACATACAACGACTGGAGAGGCTGAAACAGATAGTACTGAGCATGCCTGAGAAACCTGGTTCTTATCAATACTACGATAAGGACGGGGTGATTATATACGTAGGAAAGGCAAAGAATCTGAAAGCACGCGTTTCATCGTATTTCCATAAAGAGGTGGATAGATTTAAGACAAAGGTGCTTGTTTCGAAGATATGGGATATTTCTTACACAGTGGTGAACACTGAAGAGGATGCGCTGCTGCTGGAAAATGCACTGATAAAGAAGTATAATCCGCGATATAACGTGCTACTGAAGGATGGCAAGACATATCCTTCCATCTGCATCACCGGAGAACAGTTTCCGAGGATTTTCAAGACTCGTACCATAAACAAGAAATACGGAACATACTATGGTCCCTACTCTCACCTGGGTTCGATGTATACCATTCTGGACCTTATAAAGAAATTATATAAACCGCGTACTTGTCGCTATCCTCTGACAAAAGAGAATGTAAAAAGCGGCAAATATCAGCCTTGTCTGGAATACCATATCAAGAACTGTGGTGCACCATGCTGCAACCGCCAGTCGTGGGAGAACTACCAGGAGAACATTGCAAAGGCACGCGAAATACTGAAAGGAAATACTCGCATTCTCAGCCAGCATGTTTACAGTGAGATGATGAAGAAAGCGGAGGAAATGAAGTTTGAGGAGGCTGAGGAATTAAAGAAACAGTACATCTTAATAGACCAGTTCTGCGCAAAGAGCGAAGTGGTGAGTCATACCATTACAGACGTGGATGTGTTTTGCATTGACGATGACGATGCAAAGACAAATGCTTTCATCAACTATATGCATGTGACAAACGGTACAATAAACCAGTCGTTCACATACGAATATAAACGAAAACTTGACGAGACGGACGAAGACCTACTACTATCTGCCATCATTGAAATAAGGGAGCGATTTGGCAGCAAAGCGAAAGAAATAATAGTTCCGTTTGAGATGGACTGGCAGATGCAGGATGCACAGTTCTTCGTTCCGCAGCGTGGAGACAAGCACCATCTGCTGGAGCTATCAATGATGAACTGTAAGCAATACCGCATTGACAGACTGAAACAGTCGGAGAAGTTAAATCCAGAGCAGAAGCAGACGCGACTGATGAAGGAATTACAGGAAAAGCTCGGACTGAAGAAACTGCCATACCGTATAGAACTGTTTGACAACAGTAACATCTCTGGCACAAATGCCGTGGCAGGAATGGTGGTATATAAAGGTATGAAGAAGAGCAAGCAGGACTACCGAAAGTATAATATTAAGACGGTGGTTGGTCCTGACGACTATGCTTCTATGCAGGAGGTAGTATTCAGGCGTTACAGGGAGTATTCTGCCGTGGACAGTGGTGGCGATACTATCGCCACAAACGAGAAAGGGGATACAGCAACCGACACCCTACCCGACCTCATAATCTGCGACGGCGGTATCGGTCAGATGCACTGCGTGCATGACGTGGTACATGGACAACTCGGACTTGACATCCCCATCGCCGGACTGGCGAAGAATGACAAACACCGTACACAGGAGCTACTATTCTTGAAACATAACGACAATGACAACGAAGGCAACAACGGACTGAATGGACCAGAAACTAGCAATGAAAAGAACAACGAATTATACGAATTTCACGAATTAAAAGACAGCAACGATGGTGACCACGGATCACACAGATTGGAAGCTGACGAAGACAACAACAACGAATTTCACGAATTAAAAGATAGCAAAAACAATGACAACAGACCACGCGGACTGAAAGACAACAAAAAGACTAAGGCAGAGATTATAACGATACAATTAAAACCTGAGAGCGAACTGTTTCGTGCTTTAACCGCCATGCAAGACGAAGTGCATCGCTATGCCATTTCTTTCCACCGCGACAAACGTTCAAAGAACGCACTACATTCTGAACTGGACAACGTCCCCGGCATCGGAGAAAAGACAAAAGAGATACTGCTTAAAAAATATAAGACTGTGAAAAAACTGCGCGACGCCGCCGCAAGCGGCGGCTTTGAAGACATCGCCGCCGCTGTCGGTAAAAGCAAAGCAGAAATTCTCGTCAAATTCTTTGCCGCTAGCGGCAAAGAATAAAGGATTTGCTTTCTCAATGTTCCACGTGGAACATTTATCTTAACAGGTTTTCTTATAAAGGTTGTTTCACGTGAAACATTAATAACTAAACAAAGCATCCGCATGAGGTTGTTGTGGTACAACAACATACTGGACAGATTGGAGGGTGAGGTCAGACTTGATAGATTGATTATATAAAATTAACAATTAAGAATATTAGACATGGAATTAAAAGAGATTATTGCGAAGGCTGTGGAGAATGATACAGCGGACGTAAAGAGGTTTTTGTTTGGTAGTATTGAGTATACTACCCTGAAGTGTACGGACAGTGAGCAGTCGGTGATGGCTTTCGTTGAGAACGTGAACCGATGGGATAACGAACAGCCAGACCTGCCCCACCCTGCGACGATTTGTGTGTATCCTTGCTTTGCAGAGATAGTGAACGAATGTCTTGATGTGGAGGGTGTGGGCATTGCATGTGTGAGTGGAAGTTTTCCTTCTTCGCAGACATTCCTCGAGGTAAAGACAATAGAAACTGCTTTGGCAATTAAGGACGGAGCAACGGAGATAGACATGGTGATGCCAGTGGGAAAATTTCTGTGCGGTGACTACGAAGGTGTGACGGACGAGATAAAGGAGATGAAAGCCGTATGTGGTGAGGACGTAAAACTGAAAGTAATTCTCGAAACTGGATGTCTTGTGACAGAGGAGAACATACGCAAGGCATCGATGCTGGCGATGGAGGCAGGTGCTGATTTCATAAAGACAAGTACCGGCAAGGAGAAAGTATCGGCTACTCCGGAAGCGGTATATGTGATGTGTCAGTGTATAAAGGAGTATTACGAGAAAGAAGGAAGAAAGGTGGGACTGAAACCTGCGGGTGGAATATCAACGAGCATGGATGCTATTATCTATTATACTATAGTGAAGGAAGTGCTGGGTGAGGAATGGCTGACACAAGAACTGTTCAGACTGGGTACATCACGACTGGCAGACGTGCTGATAAAGGAACTGTAAAAGCTATCATATTATATGGTAAAAGCTATGCTTTTAGACTGTAAAAGGTGGTCTTTTACTATATAAAAGCTATCGTATTACAATTAGCAACTGGATTTGGTAATCTGGTTGCTTTTTTTGTGGGGGTGGCTATAATATAGCCACAGACTGAACAAAGGGAGAAGACAAAAGGGGTGGCTATGATATAACCACAGACTGAACAAAGGGGAAAGACAAAGGAGGTGACTATAATATAGCCACAAACAGAACAAGGAAGAAGATAAAAAGGGGGGGAAGAATTACTTGTTGCGCTGAATGCAGAAATCTAGATAGGCGGTAAGGGCCTGGTTGACTTCGGTGTCCCCTACCCTTTCGTTGATGTACTGAAGGGCTTCGGAATGTAAGCGGTGCATCTGCTGTTCGGCATACTGTATGCCACCGTGACTGAGTGTGTAGTCAACGAGCGACTGGATATCTGCAGCTGTTGCCTCATGACTCTTCACTCGCTGAGCGAGAGTCATGATCTCTGGATCATGGGATTCAAGGACACAATGGATGGCAGGGAGGGTGAGCTTGCCTTCAAGCATGTCGTTGCCTGTGGGCTTACCTATCTGCGGCGAAGGGAAATAATCGAAGATGTCGTCACGAATCTGGAAAATGATGCCCAGGGTCTGACCAAAGTGGGCGGCTGCCTTTACGTCTTCTTCTGAAGCACCTACAGACAGGGCACCCATAGTGCAGCAGGCTTCGAAAAGGGCGGCCGTCTTCTGTTTGATGACATCATAGTATGCCTGCTCGCTGATTTGCTCTGAGCCGTTACTGGTAAGCTGGAGTATCTCACCGTTGGAGAGAGTCTGGCCAAGAGCAGAGAGATAATCTACTATATCAAGACGACCTGACTTGCTGACACTGAGCAAGGCTGTGGAAAGGATATAGTCGCCTACAAGTACTGCCACCTTATTGTCATAGACTGCATTGACTGAACGCTGACCGCGGCGCTCGCTGGCCTCGTCGACGATGTCATCATGAACGAGAGATGCCGTATGAAGCAGCTCAAGTGCTACGGCAGCACGATGCGTAGTTTCAGTGATAGAGCCTAATGCTTTGGCAGTCAAGAGGATAAGCATTGGACGCATACGCTTTCCTGCACGCTGTCGGATATAGTTGAGGGCTTGCTCAAGGGTTCCGTCAGCGTGTGTGAGAGAGCTGTTGAAGAGAGAGATAAACTGCTGCAGTTCCTGCTCAATCGGCTGTCTTATTATGGAAAGATAGTCTGTCAATGCTGGGTTTCTATCTTTGAGAATACAAAATTACAAAAAAAAATTGGGTTTTTGGGTATAAGTTAGTGATTATTTGAAAATTTATTTGTAATTTTGCTATTTGGGAAGAAAATTAAGAATTAAGAATTAAGAATTAAGAGTTGAGAGCCTAAGAAAAAATAATTGATAATGGAAAATAAGAAGATACTGATTCTGATTGATGCTTATGCACTGATATATAGGAGTTACTACGCTCTGATCAGGGCACCGAGGATAAACTCTAAGGGACTGAATACGAGTGCGGTGATGGGATTCTGTAATGCACTGAACGAGGTGATGACGAAGGTGCAACCGACTATCGGTGCCCTACCCTCTCACCTGGCTGTGGCGTTTGATCACGGCAAGACGTTCCGTCATGAGATGTTTCCCGACTATAAGGCGCAGCGCGAAGAGACACCAGAGGATATCAGACTGTCTATACCTATTATAAAAAATATACTGGAGGCATACAAGATTCCGGTGCTGCAGGTGGATGGCTTTGAGGCGGATGACGTTATCGGAACCGTGGCTGGCATGGGCGAACGCGAGGGGATGAAGGTGTATATGCTGACTCCCGACAAGGACTATGCACAGCTGGTGACAGAGAACATCCACATGTATAAGCCTCGGCACGGCGGCGGATACGACGACATGGGTCCGAAGGAGGTGTGCGAGAAATATGGCATCGAATCAACGAGTCAGGTGATCGACCTGCTGGGACTGATGGGCGACTCGTCAGACAACTATGCGGGATGTCCCGGCGTGGGAGAGAAAACGGCAGCGAAGCTGATCAACGAGTTTGGTTCGATAGAAGAACTGCTTAACAGGACGTCGGAGATAAAAGGAAAGATGAGAGAGAAAGTGGAGGGTGCCGTTGATGACATCAGACTGTCGAAACAACTGGCGACCATCCGAACCGATGTGCCGATGGAGACCACTCTGGAGGAGATGGCGATTCAGGAGGCAGACAAGGAAAGGTTGACGGAAATTTTCCGTGAACTGGAATTTAAGACCTTTGCTCAGAAAATTCTTGGGGGGGGTGGCAGTGATACTGCCACATACTCAACAGCCAACGAAGGAAAAAAGAGCGCCAACGGCAGTGGAAGGGCAAATGCAAAGAAAAGCGGAGAAACGCAAAAAAGTGTTAATGCTCAACTCTCGCTCTTTGACGCAGAGCCGACCGAAGGGGAAGGTGATGACTTCTACGCGCAGGAATCGCAAGTTAAATACGATGGCATAAACATTGAAAACGCTGAAACTGAGGAAGATGTGCTGAAAATTTGTGAACAAATGACGCAAGCAAAAAAATTCAGTTTTAGCGTAAAAACCACGTCAAAAGACTTTTTCAAGGCAAAAATAGAGAAAATTTCATTTTCTTGCCAAGAAAACGAGGTTTTCGAAATTGACATCACCAAAAACGGAGAGGAAGAAACAAAAACACTCAATGAGGTGAAGAAAGTTTTCGAGAATGCACAAAACACGAAAATTGTGCAAAACGCGAAATTCGCCATCGAGATACTGAAAAACCACGACATCGACATTGAGTTTCCGATTTGGGACACGATGATAGCCCACTACCTCATCAACCCCGACTTGCATCACAACAAACAATACATGGAGCAGGAATATCACCCTGCACATGCCGCAGTGATACTGAAAGAAAAAGAACACCTGGAAAAGAAATTGGAGGAGTCGGGCATGACACGGCTGTTCACTGAAGTGGAGATGCCGCTGGTGCCTGTGCTTGCCGACATGGAGATGAACGGCGTCCGTCTTGACGTGAAGGCACTGGGTGAGGTGCAGCACGAACTGGAAGGCAGGATGCTGACCTTAGAGCGGGAAATATACGAACTGGCAGGCGAGCAGTTTAACATCGCATCGCCGCGACAAGTGGGCGACATACTCTTCGGTAAGATGCAGATAATGGACAAGCCGAAGAAGACGAAGACAGGACAATACGTGACCAACGAAGAAGTACTCAACTCGCTTCGCACGTCGAACCCTATCGTGGGTAAGATACTGGACCATAGAGGTTTGAAGAAACTTCTGGGTACATACGTAGAGGCGCTGCCGCGACTAATAAACCCACAGACGGGACACATCCACACCACCTTCAACCAGTGCGTGACGGCAACGGGCAGACTGTCGTCAAGCGACCCGAACCTGCAGAACATCCCCGTGCGCACGGAGGACGGAAAAGAGATACGCCGCTGCTTCATAGCTGACGAAGGCGAGGAGTTTTTCAGTGCCGACTACAGTCAGGTGGAACTGCGCATCATGGCCTCGATGAGTGGCGACGAACACATGATAGAAGCCTTCAAAAGCGGCCAGGACATCCATGCGGCAACGTCGGCAAAGATAAACCACAAGACCATCGACGAGGTGACGAAAGACGAGCGCAGCAAAGCCAAAAGCGCCAACTTCGGCATCATATACGGCATCTCAGCCTTCGGTCTGGCACAGGGTTTGGGCATAGAGCGCAAGGAGGCTAAGGCACTGATAGACGGATACTTCGAGTCGTTCCCTAAGGTGATGGACTTCATAGAGCGATGCAAGGAAACGGCCAGGGAAAAGGGCTATGCAGAGACGCTGTTCGGCAGACGACGTTACCTGCCCGACATCAACTCTCGCAACGGTACGGTGCGTGCCTTTGCCGAGCGCAACGCGGTGAATGCTCCCATACAGGGCACGGCAGCCGACATCATGAAGATAGCCATGGTAAGGGTATGGCAAAGACTTAAAAACGAGGGACTTAAAGCCAAACTGCTGTTGCAGGTGCATGACGAACTTAACTTCTCGGTTTGCCCCGAGGAGAGGGAGCGTGTGGAACGCATCGTGATGGAGGAGATGCAGGGTGCCGCACAACTGGCAGTGCCACTGACCGCCGACTGCGGATGGGGCAGGAACTGGCTGGAAGCACACTGAGGAGTTAAGAGTTAAGAGTTAAGAATTAAGATTTTGCGGCGACAACGGATGCGAATAAATTTGACTACGAATTTCGCGAATTATACGAATTAAATAATCTGTGAAATCTGCGAAATCTGTGGGAGCCTGACAACGGATTACACCGATTAATCTTGACTACGAATTTCGCGAATTATACGAATTAAATAATCTGTGAAATCTGCGGAATCTGTGGGAGCCTGACAACGGATTACACCGATTTATTTTGACTACGAATTTTGCGAACTAAACGAATTAAATAATCTGTGGAATCTGTGGGAGCCTGATAACGGATTACACCGATTAATCTTGACTACGAATTTCGCGAATTATACGAATTAAATAATCTGTGGAATCTACGGAATCTGTGGGAGCCTGACAACATATTAAAATGAACTACACCGATTGCTAACTAACACAAAAATAAGAAAAACTATAATTAATATGAAGAAGGTATTATTACTGATAATGATGATGACTGCAATCTTTGCTAACGCACAGGATTACAGTAAGATGTCACGCTATGTGAGGCAACTGGTGATACAAAGCCAGGAGGCCGAGGCTGAGGCACAGGCA
Source organism: Prevotella sp. (assembly GCA_016281055.1). Taxonomy (GTDB): domain Bacteria; phylum Bacteroidota; class Bacteroidia; order Bacteroidales; family Bacteroidaceae; genus Prevotella. The sequence goes on along the minus strand of JAEEHW010000135.1, from coordinate 12,785 downwards.
AAGGGCGTCTCCCCCACCCTATCTGCTGCACAAAAAGAGCTCGTGACATTCGTAAAAGCACCAGAAGAAGCCGTCAGCGACTACTGCATAGCACATCAGAGAGATATACATATAGTAAAGATACCCATAAGCATGCTCGCCAGCCTCTCAGAAGACGAGCGCGTGGAACGCATAGAGACAAGCGAAAACAACTATCATGCAGACCTTGACAGCGTGGCATCATGCATAAACATCCGTCCACTGTGGGAGGGGTCCTCACCCATACCGCAAGCCTATGACGGCAGCGGGACACTGGTCGGAGTGGTTGACATCGGCATAGACTACAGTCACCCTACATTCCGCTCTGCAACAGATGACCACCTGCGCATAGTGCGTGCATGGGATATGCTCGATTTCTCTGACAGTCAGACATATAACGACAAGGCAAAATTCCCGTTAGGAAAGCTGTTTACCAACACCGACGACATAATAGCAAAAGGTGCTACAACCGACAGCAAGACGGAGTGGCACGGCACACATACTACAGCCATCGCCGCCGGATCAGGATATGACACGCCATACCGAGGAATGGCATACAATGCAGACATATACTCCGTAGGATGCATAGTAGGAAGCAACGGTTCATATCTACCAGAAAACATAACAACCTCGAAATCCTCGACAGTCAATACACTAGCCTTCCAACGCATCTTCGAGTATGCCGACACCATAGGCAAACCATGCGTGATAAACTACAGTATTTCGGGTATACAGGACATGACCGATGAGGACAAATTGATGAACGATTATTTAAGCGAACTTACAAGCAAACCCGGACACATCATAGTATCATCAATAGGCAACAACGGAAAGAAACACTGCTATCTGCCCAAGACAGAGGATACTGACACCGTGGGCGGAATAGTGTCAACAACAGAAAAGTTATTTATAACAAACATCAGCACAAAGAAAACACTGACACTGCGCATAACCAACTACACAAACTCGGATAATTACGGACAGACAAGAGAGTTTAGCCTTGACTTCAAGCCAGGAAACACAAAAAGAACCAGCAGGAGCGGACTGAAATGGAATGATATGACCAAATATTCCGAAATAAAAATCCTCGACAGTCTGTCAGTATATATATATTCAGGCAATGACGGATTTGATTCCGAACGCGTGGGTTACGACATCTTCCTCTACCCCAAGAACAATTCTTTCTCAGGAAAGAAATTCAGCGTAGAGGTAATAGGCGAAGACTCAGAAGCTGAAGTATTCTGCCAGTATGGCGAACTCATCAGCGGAACCAACTACTCCCCTACCCTCACGGGCGCACAGATGGCTGGCAACTGCGGCAGTCCCGGTGCACTGCCGAGCGTCATCGGTGTGGGTTATACGTCATATTGGGGACAGAAAGGACTGCGCAATGCCTTGTCAAGCATGGGACCCACACTGCACGGCTTTACAAAGCCTGACATAACAGCCCCGGGCTATAGGGTAGCAGCCGCCTACAACAGCGTATATCGCGAAAACAAAGGCGGCATGTCAGTAGTGCGCGAAAGCACATACAATGACAAAAAATACGGATGGATACGCGCCGACGGTACCTCGATGTCCACACCTGCCGTGGCAGGCATCATAGCACTGTGGCTTGAGGCTAAGCCAACGCTGACGCAGGAGGAGATTCTCGACGTATTCGCCCACACATCACGCCATCCCGTGGCAAGCATGGAATACCCCAACAACGAATACGGATACGGCGAAATTGACGCTTACAAGGGATTGCTCTACATTCTGGGCATAGACCACATAGAGGGACTGCAGATAGAACACCTGACAGAAGCCGTGGCACGACCCGTCAGCGGCGGCGTAACGGTAACACTGAACGGCAATAGCACCACTGCCCTACCCTGCCGCATCTATGACACTGCAGGACGGCTCGTAGGACAATTCACCGTAACCGACGGCAATGCCTTCTATCCACTGAAAAGCGGCGTGTATGCAGTGCAGGTAGGCCGACTGGGCAGCACGCTGGTGAGGGTTGAGTAATGCATAATTCACAATGCATAATTCATAATGCATAATTCATAATTTATTGAGAAATATTTGCATAATGAAATAAAAATCATTAACTTTGCCACAGAAAAAGATATCACCCATAAAAATACTTGAAATCATGAAAAGACTTTTTATTTCCATGCTCATGGTGATGGCTGTAACAGCCATAAAGGCACAGGCCGTGTACTCATGCGAATACACCAGCGATGCCGACGTGAAAGTGTATGTATCTGACTATAAGAGCGACGCAGACCTCGTGGTTTACAAATGCGACTATAAGAGTGACGCACGCGGCAACGAGGGCCTGTGGTATTTCTGCAAATACAAGAGCGACGCGAAGAAGAAAATCTACTTCACCAAGTACAAAAGCGACGCACATCTGGTAATCTACTTCTCTAAATACAAGAGCGATGCCGGATGGAAGAACAAGAGCAAGCAGCACTTGATGTATTAAACGGACACATAATAAAAGCCGCAGGACCTAAGAAAGTCTTGCGGCTGTTTGTTTTTTGCCTGTGACAAGCAAAAAAAGATAGAAAATTTGCACAATCGTACAGAAAAGTGTAACTTTGCACCCGAAAGATGCTGCATGAAACATGCACATACACAAATACAAACACTCTGAACAGAAGAAATGACACGACAGGAAATACTTGACATAATGCGCGAGCGCGTATTGATTCTCGACGGCGCCACTGGTACATATCTGCAGGGACTGAACCTTACGGAGGAGGACTTTCGGGGGGAACGGTTCCGCAATCATCCGGTGCCGCTGAAGGGATGCAACGACGTGCTGTGCCTCACCAAGCCGGAGGCCATAATCGGTATGCACAGGGCTTACATTGAGGCCGGCGCAGACATCATAGAGACGAACTCGTTTAACAGCAACTGCTTCTCGCTCAGCGACTATGACCTGCAGGACCTTGTGTATGAAATAAGCAAGGCAGCGGCGGAGTGTGCGCGCAGGGCTATAGAGACAACCCCTACCCCTAACCCCTCCCCAAGGGGAAGGGAGAATATGCCTTCTGCAAAGCAACAGTGTGGAACAACAGATAACACTTCAAGAGATACCAACGACACCATATTAAGCCCCTCCCTCGGGAGGGGGCAGGGGAAGGGGTTAATCATCGCCGGCTCCATGGGTCCGACGAACAAGACGCTGTCGATGAGCGGCGACGTGAACAATCCTGCTCAGCGCGACATTACCTTCCAGCAGCTCTACGACACTTATCATGAGCAGGCCCGCGGACTCATTGACGGTGGCGCCGACGTGCTGCTCGTGGAGACTATCTTCGACACGCTCAACGCCAAGGTGGCGCTGAAGGCTATCACCGACCTCAGCGAGGAAACAGGACGCGACATTCCCATCATGTGCAGCGGTACGCTCAGTGATGCTTCTGGTCGCACGCTCAGCGGTCAGACGGTGGAGGCCTACTGCACCTCACTCTGTCATGCCAACCTACTGTCTATAGGCCTCAACTGCGGCTTCGGTGCCAAGCAACTGTTGCCGTGGCTGCGCCGACTCAGCGAGATTGCGCCATGTCCTGTCAGCGTGCATCCTAATGCCGGACTGCCTAACGTGATGGGCGGCTACGATGAGACGCCGGAGACCTTTGCCGAGGTGGCAAAAGAGGTATTCAAGGAAGGACTGGTGAACATATACGGCGGCTGCTGCGGTACGTCGCCGGCACATATACACGCTGTAAGCCAACTGATAAAAGAGGGTGGGGTAGTGCCAAGGGCTTTAGGGACCTTAGGGACTTTAGAGACTCGGCCCATGCGGCTCAGCGGACTGGAGATGCTGGAGGTGGGTTCAACCAAAGATGTTTTCATCAACATTGGCGAACGCACCAACGTGGCTGGCTCGGCGAAGTTCAAGAAACTGATACAGGCGAAGGACTATGACGCTGCGCTGAGCGTGGCCAGACAGCAGGTGGACAACGGTGCGCAGGTGATAGACATCTGTATGGACGACGGACTGATTGAGGGCGTGGATGCCATGCAGACGTTCCTTAACCTCATTGCATCGGAGCCTGAGATAGCCCGCGTGCCGGTGATGATAGACTCCTCCAAATGGGAGATACTCAAGGCTGGCCTGCAGTGCGTGCAGGGCAAGTCGATAGTCAACTCCATCAGTCTGAAGGAAGGCGAAGAGAAGTTCCTTGCCAAGGCACGCTACATACACTCCATGGGTGCCGCCACGGTGGTGATGCTGTTTGACGAGGACGGTCAGGCAGACACCTACGAACGCAAAGTGACCGTGGCACGCCGCGCATACTCGCTGCTCAAAGGCATCGGTTTCCCGACGGAGGACATCATCTTCGACCCTAACGTGCTGTCGGTGGCCACGGGCATGCCTGAGCACGACGACTACGGCCGCGCTTTTATTGCTGCTTGCAAAACAATACACGAGGAGATGCCAGAGGTACACATGTCGGGCGGCATCAGCAACCTGTCGTTTTCCTTTCGCGGAAACAACAAGATACGCCAGGCCATGCACTCCGTATTCCTGCACTACGGAATGCGCGAGGGGCTTGACATGAGCATCGTGAACCCCGCCATGAACATGCGCTATGAGGATATTCCCAAGGATATGCTGGAAGTGGTGGAGCCGGTGGTGCTGAATACGAAGAATGACGGAGATTCTGACGACCTCACTCCTTCGGAGCGCCTCATAGAATATGCTGAGCGCGTGAAGGCTGAGGAGGATGCGAAGAAGGCGCAGGGTGGGGGAGCCACAAATAAGAAAGAGACTGCCGACTGGCGCACGGAACCTCTGAACAAACGCATAGAATATGCCATGCTGAAGGGCATGACCGACTACATAGATCAGGACACCGAAGAGGCCTATCAGCAGGAAGGCACGCCGCTGGGCGTGATAGACAACTACCTGATGCCCGCCATGGACAAGGTGGGGCAACTCTTCGGCGACGGCAAGATGTTCCTGCCCCAGGTGGTGAAGTCGGCTCGCGTGATGAAGAAGGCCGTGGCGGTGCTGGAGCCGTATATGAAAGTAGCCTCTCCCCCCGCCCTCCCCGTTAGGGAGGGAGCCGCTACGCAATCACAAGCTAATGACATTTCTACATTACCGGATGGAGCTCCCTCCCTAACGGGGAGGGCGGGGGGAGAGGCTCATCCCCTCATCATCATGGCTACCGTGAAGGGCGACGTGCACGACATTGGCAAGAACATCGTGGCAGTGGTGACACAGTGCAACGGATACGACGTGAAGGACCTCGGCGTGATGGTGGAATGTGACACCATTGTGACTACGGCACAGAAGGAGAATGCCGCCGTAATAGGACTGTCGGGACTTATCACGCCATCGCTCGACGAGATGATTCGCGTATGCAAGGAACTGCAGCACCGCGGCATGTCAACGCCTGTCATCGTGGGCGGCGCCACTACCTCTACGCTCCATACGGCGGTGAAGATGGCGCCTGAATACCCCAACGGCGTGGTGATACACTCACACTCGGCTGCCGACAACCCCGCCATCATACGCCGATTGCTGGCTGATGACCGCGAGGAATACATAGCCGAACTGAAGGCGCAGCAGCGCATCATACGCGAGAACTACCTGCGTGGCGAGTCTGACAAGCAGTTTATCTCTCTTGAGGAGGCACAGAAGCGCCGCCATGTGAAGAAGCCCGAGGAGGTGGCAGTGCCGTCACCAGAGGCACGCCGACTGCTGCACACCGACAACCACTCGCTGCTGCACCCCAAGGGCACATGCCTATGCTGCGACCCGCTGGTGCCGCTCATCAACTGGCAGTTCTTCTTCTCGGCATGGGGACTGAAGGGTAAGTTCCCCGACCTGCTCGAAGACCCTGAGAAGGGCAGCGAGGCACGCAAGCTGTGGCACGATGCACAGCAGTTGCTCGACAAGATAATACGCCTGCGCCTCTTGCGCCTGCAGATGAAGGCACAGATACTGCCTGCATGGTCAGAGGGCGACGACATAGTGATCAAGGCTGACGACGGCAAGGAATATCACCTGCCCATGCGCCGCTCGCTGAAGGATGAAGAGGAGACGAAGTGTCTGGCGGATTACTTGACCCAATCGACCCCCTCCCTTAATCCCTCCCCAAGGGGAGGGGAGGAGTTACGCTCTTCCGCCGAAAATACAACCAACCACTCATCTGATAGCCCCGACTCCACAAATGGTAACATTACCCTTCCCCTTGGGGAGGAACCAAAGGAGGGGGTTGACTACGTCTGTCCCTTCGTGGTCAGTGCCGGCGTAGGACTGGCAGAGTTGCAGGAGCAGTTCCGCAAGGACGGCGACGAATACCATGCCATACTTGCCAAACTACTTGCCGACCGCCTCACGGAGGCGATGGCAGAGAAACTCTCCACAGACCTCCGTGACACCCTGCACTGGGGCAAGAGCAACATACGCATGGCATTCGGCTACGGAGCATGCCCCGACCACAAGCTAAAGCAGCAGGTGTTTGACATCCTCGGGGTAGGGGAGAGCATGGGCCTGTCGTTCACCGACACCTACATGATAAACCCCGGCGAGAGCATCTGCGGACTGATATTTGCCAACACCCCCGAGAAATATTTCAACGTGTGACTTGGTGATTTCAGGAAAAATAATTAACTTTGCATTTTATAAACATATAATCACCACGAATTAACCACGAATGAAACATAAATTATTTATGATAATTACATGGACATTCATGGGCATTACATGTTAAAAGAAAAAATAACCCAATGAAAGTAATCGACATAATAAAACAAGCGGAGGAGAAAGGGGAAAAACGCTTCTCCTTCGAACTGCTGCCGCCACTCAAGGGCGACGGACTGGAGAAAATCAACGACGCCATAATAACACTGCTGGCACACAACCCGGCATTCATCAACGTGACCTGCCACCGCGAGGAGGTGAAATACACCGAGCGACCCGACGGACTCATCGAGAAACACGTGATGCGCCGCCGTCCGGGCACGGTGGGAGTGTCGGCTGCCATAAAGAAAAAATACAACGTGGAAGTGGTGCCTCACCTCATATGCGGCGGACAGTCGAAGTATGACATCGAGGACACTCTCATCGACATGGATTTCCTCGGACTGCAGAACATCCTCGCGCTCAGGGGCGACGCCATGCCTGGCTCGCACCGCTTCACACCTCACCCAGAAGGCCACAAGCATGCCGACGAACTGGTGCGCCAGATTATCGACATGAACAACGGACGCTACATTGACGGTGAGCCGAACACCAGCCACAAGACTGACTTCTGCATCGGCGTGGCAGGCTATCCAGAGAAGCACGTGGAGTCGCCAAACTCGCTCACCGACCTTGGCTACCTGAAGCAGAAGGTGGATGCCGGTGCCGAGTACATAGCCACGCAGATATGCTATGATGCAGACAAGATAATAGCCTTCCGCGACAAGTGCGCCGAGATAGGCATCAACGTGCCGATACTGCCCGGACTGAAGCCTTTCGCCACGAAGACACAGCTGACGGTGCTGCCGCAGACCTTCGCCGTGGATCTGCCGCAGGAGTTGGTGGACCGCGTAAGCCGCTGCAAATACAACGACGAGGTGAAGCAGGTAGGCGTGGAGTGGGCCATACAGATGGGCGAGAAGCTGCAGAAGGCTGGTTTCCCGGTGCTGCACTTCTACACCATGACCAAGACCGACCAGGTGCAGCAGATAGTGAAGGCGCTGATGTAATTCATAGTCAAGACAAACAGCATGAAAAGAATACTTACCCTTACCATAGCGGCACTCCTGGGATTCACCACCATGAACGCACAGGAGGGATATGACGACGCACAGCATGAGGTGGCACTGAGCTATGGCGCAATGTCAACGTCGCAGTGGCTCGACGTGTTTGAAACCATCGTCAACAACATCGTAGGCGCAAAATATGAGAACGAGCGCATCTTCGGACCGCTGTCAGTGGAATACTTCTACCACGCAAAGAAATGGCTCGGAGTGGGCGGCACATTCGTATATGGCAGCAACACGCAGGACATAGTGAGGTATGACAGCGAGATAGACGGTTACAAGCAGGTGGGCGACATTACACGCAACTACTTTACGCTCATGCCGGCGGTGAAGTTCGACTGGCTGCGCAAGAAACACTTCGGCATGTATTCCAAGGCTGCCTTCGGTGCCACGCTGCGCGAGGAAACGGCAACAAGCCATGACACCACAAAAGACCCTTCGAAGCACGACTACATGGTACACATAAACTGGCACACGACGCTCATCGGAATTGAGGCTGGCGGCTCTTACCTGCGCGGCTTCGTTGAAGCGGGAGTGGGCGAGCAGGGCACCGTGCTCGGCGGCCTGCGCTATAAATTCTGATGAAATGCCGTGATATCCTTGTCGTTAATATCGTTAATAAAAATCCGTTAATATCATTAATGGGATTAACGAAAAAAAGTATTGACGGGATTAACGGTAAAAGCATACGTATTACACGGTAAAAGCATACAGATTACCCTGTGAAAGCTATCATATTGCATGGTAAAAGCATACATATTGCACACAACAACAGTTAAACCATATTCTCTAACCCAAAAACATTAACGATTATGAAGAAAGTAATCACATCGATGATGGCGCTCCTGGCCATCGTAATGCTTACAGCATCGTGCGGCAACGGCAACGACATCGCCAAGGCCATTCCGGCTGACGCACCAGTAGTGTTCAAGGCCAACGTGAAAAGCCTGAGCGAAAAGGCTGCGCTGAAAGACAACAAGGAGTTGCAGGCAGAGCTGCAGAAGAGCCTGCAGGGTATGTCTGAAACCTTGCAGAAGAAGGTGAAGGCCGTCATGGAAGACCCGCAGGAGTCTGGTTTCGCACTGCAGAAGCCTGTATTCATCGCCGTGACCGACCCCGACAAGAGCCAGTTCGTGATCTCACTCGGAGTGGACAACAAGGACAAGGTGACGGAGCTGTTCAAATCTACTAAGGACGACTGCAAGACAATGAAGATCACCGAGGGCGAAGACCAGACCTTGGTTGAGGACCAGGGCATGCAGGTAGCCTACAACAGCGACCTCTGCGTGATAACAGTGGAGAGAACCGACGCTGCCACACTGCTCAAGCAGGACGAGGACAAGAGCATACTCTCGCAGGACAAATATGCCAAGATGCTCGAGGGAAGCAACGACATCGATGCCTACATAGACTATGCTTCGCTGATGGGCACGGCACAGAAGATGTCGCGCAAGCCTGAACTGGCTGCTGCCAGCGAACTGGTGAAGGGTCTCTACCTCATCGCCAACGTGAACTTTGAGGAGAAGGAAGCCGTAATCAAGGCAGAGGCATTCGGCAACGAAGTAATGCTGGGTCTCTCAAAAGCCATCCAGAACAAGCCTTCTGGCGACTACCTGAAGCTGGCTCCTGCCGACGCATACGCAGTATTGCAGTGCGGCGTGAAGAACATGGAAAAGATAAAGGAACTCCTGCCAAAGGCTGAGACAGAGCAGATAGACAAGCAACTGCAGTCTATGGGCATCTCTCTCGACCAGATGCTCAAGGCCATCGAGGGCGACATACTCCTTTCCGTTGCACCTAACGGCACGCAGCAGATGCCTCAGATTTCATTCGTGCTCGCCTGCAAGGACCAGAAGGTTTGGGAAGCCATCAGCAAGGCCGCCGCACCTATGGGTGAGAGCATGGTTGAGAAGAAAGACGACAACACCTACAACCTGAAGCTGCAGGCCGTTGCCGGCATGGACTACACCCTCAGCTATGACAAGAAAGCCATCGTGATGACCCCTGTCACGGCTCCTGCCAAGACGTTCAAGGACAATGACAACGCCGGTGCAGTGAAGGACGGAGGTTTCTTCATCGACATACAGAAGATACTGGGCAACCCACAGGTGAAGGGCATGGCAGGACAGCAGGCCACAGCACTGGCAGACCTTGAGTCAATCTCTGCCACCGGTGAAGGCAACAAGGGCGAATACACCATCAAGTTCAACAAGCCCGGCAACGCCCTCGCAACAATCGTTAAGATGATGCAGAAATAATGCACAATGCATAATGCACAATGCACAATTACCATGCGGAGCCAATTGTGCATTGTGCATTGTGAATTATGCATTAAATAATTGTGAATTGAAAAAATGTCCCTCCTCTTCCGCCTTCTAAGCAGAAACACCAACTGGTGGCTCATGACGTGCTACACAGTGGCAGGTGTGCTCGGCGCTATGATTGTCATAGCCGGACTGCAGGCGTGGCGTGACATACGCACGCTCTACAGCATGAAGGACAGTTTCATAGGGACAAACTATGTGGTAATAACAAAACCCGTCAGTTCGCTCACCACCGTGATAACGGCGGCAGGCGGACAGGCGGGTTTTACCGATAACGAGATAAAAGACCTGGAGCACATACAGGGCGTGACAGGCGTGGGAGGCTTCACCTCGGCACAGTTCAGCGTATATGGCATGCTGCAGATAGGTAGCCGCGCCATGCAGACGCAGATGTTCCTCGAGAGCGTGCCAGACAGGTTCGTCGACCTGCCCGACGGATGCCGCTGGGAAGCACAGCTCACCGACAGCGACATACCCGTCATAGTGCCCCAGACATACATCAACCTCTACAACTACGGCTACGCCACCTCAACAGGCATGCCGCAGGTTGACGGTTCGCTGATATCACAGATACCGCTCAACTTCATCTTCTCAGGACGAGGCAACCAGCAACTGCGCTACCGTGCACGCATAGTGGCTTACACGCAAAGACTGAACACCATACTGGTGCCCGACGCCTTCCTGAAAGAAGCCAACGCACGACTGTCATACAACGCCGAGCCACAGATGCCCTCGCGCATGATAGTATGCACCGACAGCAAGAAACTGTCGCCACAGCTCATAAGCCAACTGCACCACGACGGCTACGAGATAGAAGGCAACGCCGCCGACCAGCTGCGCATGCAGACCCTTCTCTACGGCATCTGCACCGCCATCATCGTCATAGGCCTCATAGTAAGCCTGCTGTCGTTCCTCCTGCTCGTCACCAGCATCATGATAGTGGTGGAGAAAAACCGCCAGAAGATAGAGAACCTCTCGCTCCTGGGCTACACCAAGCAGCAAATCTCACTAACCTACCAGTTGCTCGCCGCCACCTTCGACCTCGTCACATGGCTCGCCGGCGCCCTGCTCAGCACCATGTTCTATCCCCTTTTCTCAGGCCTGTTGCACAGCATAGTGCCCACCTTCACCCCCATTGGCATCCTCAGCGCATGGCTGCCCGCCCTCATCCTCGCCGCCGTCTTCACCCTGCTCCACGCCCTGATAGTAAGGCACCTCGTAGGCAGAGTGGCACGGTAGAGAGATGGAGATTATTACTTTTTAGAGGGAAATATTTGGAGGTATGATAACTTTTCCTTAAATTTGCAGCATGAACATCAATAACCATAAAAACCAATATTGAATCATGAAAAAGACAACCTTTATCCAACTCTTCGCCACGATAGCATTGGGTGGCGCAATGATTACCGCATGTTCAGGAGACGATGGCGGCGGTGATGGCGGCAGCAACTATTCACCAGCATCAAGCAAGATAGGCACCACAGGCAAGGCCCTGGCAGGCTTCGGCAACCTGCTGCAGTGTACATACGGTGCCGACGGAGTGCCACAGAAGGCATATCTCAACAACAATGAATGTGAGATTACAATAAACGGCAGCAAGGATGTAGCCGTTTTTGTAGACGGCTTCACCTCTACATACTACTACACCTACAACAAACAGGGATATATAACAAAAATGCAGCGAAAAGATACAGAAAGTGAAAATGAATACACATATACCTACAGCAACGACAGATTGGTGGAGATAAAAAGAACTCAAAAAAAACTAAAAACAGAAGAAAAATGGGATTACGTAATAAAGATAGAATGGCAAGGTGGACGCGTTGTAAAATCCATATCAACGATGAAAGGCACTAATATAAAAGTTTGGTATGGCAGTAATGGCACGCAAACAGAGATAAATACATATTCATATCCTACTACACCCGTCAAAAACACCTATGCCCAACCGACTCTGAGCTTTACCACTATACTGTTCTTCGATGGGAATATCAATATGGATACTGAAATATTCAAAGCAATGGCAAATCTTTTTGGAAAAGGCATGACAGAACTGCCATCACGCATTGACTATCAATGGAACGTACAGTATGACGATGATGGCAGCACAAGAAGCGGTTCATCCTATATGACATTCGACTATGGTCTCAACAGCGACGGCACCATAGCCTACGAGACCATCAACGGCACAAAGTACAACTACAGCTACACCAGCAACTTCGGCGCACAGCTGTCAACGGCACTGCCGCAGACGGAAACCATGATACCAATGGCCACCGCCGCAAAGGAAACCTCAACGGGACTGAGACACTATGAGCCGATAAGGTAAAAAAAAAAAGCGACACAAGGGTAGTAAACCCCCGCATCGCTCTTAACAAATCATAAATTTCACAAGTTTGTGTTTCACAAGTTTGTGAAATTTATGTTTATTATTTGGCTGTCTCGCTAAATTTCAGTAACTTTGCAGTTTAATAGAGAAGGGAAGGAGTGAAGAATTGAAGAATTGGAGTTTTTCGAGAATAAAGATAATAAAACAAGAATATGGCTTTAAAATGTGGTATCGTGGGACTGCCAAACGTAGGCAAGTCCACTTTATTTAACTGCCTGTCAAGCGCAAAGGCACAGGCAGCAAACTTTCCTTTCTGTACAATTGAACCTAACGTGGGCGTGATAACAGTG
>JAEEHW010000134.1 GCA_016281055.1 Prevotella sp. | reverse complement strand
CACCGTTAATGTAACTGAGTTTATGGACGATGAGTGCAAGGCAATGCCTGCAATCGCTCCTGTAAAGCAGATTGGCATGGTACTTCCACAGCTGAAGGGTAAGTACTTCTACTGCAAGGGTACCGGTAAGCGTATGCGTGATCTCGCACGCTGGCCTATGCAGAACGGTTCTATCGTTCGTATCTGCGACGACTGCGCAAGCTATGAAATCATTGCCGACGAGCCTGTTGCACCTACATCAGAGTTGCCAACACACCTCGCATTGCAGAACTACCTGCTTGAGACAGGTTCATGCTACAAGGCAACACTGCACACTCACCCTATTGAGTTGGTTGCAATGAGCCACATACAGCGTTTCCTCAAGGGCGACGAGATGACACGTGTGCTGTGGTCTATGATTCCTGAGACACTTGCTTTCGCTCCTCTGGGTATCGGCATTGTACCTTACGGTCTGCCATCATCAGTAGAACTGGCAAAGGACACACTTGAGCAGATCAAGACTCACGACGTAGTATTGTGGGAGAAGCACGGCACCGTAGCCGTAGGCCAGGACATCATGGATGCCTTCGACCAGACCGACGTACTCTGCAAGGCTGCCAACATCTACATGTGTGCACGCAACATGGGCAGTGAGCCAGACGGCATGACAGCAGAGGCAATGAAGGAGGTACAGGACGTATTCAACCTTCCAAAGACCCGTCCATGCTAAGGATTAGATAATACCAATAACAAAAGTGACTGAAGAAGCAATTCCTCTGTCACTTTTTCTTTTTTACAAAAAGAGTATTCATCTGCTTACCAATAAAGTCTGACAAAATATTTTTTACTTATCTTTTGAGATATGAAAAAATAATCGTAACTTTGCAAACATAAAACGTAAACAATATATTGACAGAGTCATACGTTACACACCTATGCATAAGCGGTGAAAAAACTGAACTGCATGTATTCGGCACGGAACAGTGCGCCAAAATCATTGCCTTCCTCGAAATGGATGACAATATGGAGATGAGAGGTGAAAGCGGCAAGGCATACTTTGAGCAAAACAGTTTCTGCTACTACGAGCGCCGAAGATATCAACCATACGTAAACCAGTGGGTAACAATTAGGTATGCATCAGTGCATGGTGACGTAAACAGAGACAGATCTATCACAATGGCTGACGCAAACATGGTGGTAAACTATTTCCTATCAACAGACAAGCCAGAAGATTTCGACCTAAGAGCAGCCGACGTGAACGGTGACGGAGAAATAACCATGGCTGATGCAAACCAGATAGTAAATATGTTCCTAAACGGCGAGCAAACAGAACCTGTCCAATAAACTGTTGATCATAGCCAAATACAACACATACAGCATCTATGGTACGACTGACAGTTACATAATTAGGAAATGCTACCACATAATTAACAAAAAGATGTGAAAATAATTGGTGAATTGTGTTTTTTTTTATAACTTTGCAAAGATAAACTGATCATAAACAAATAATCATATAGAAACACAATGAAGAATCAACTGAAGAAAGTACTTGTATTAGGTTCTGGTGCCCTGAAGATCGGACAGGCCGGAGAGTTTGACTATTCTGGTTCGCAGGCTCTGAAAGCCCTGCGTGAAGAAGGTATCAGCAGTGTGCTTATCAACCCAAACGTTGCAACGATACAGACAAGTGAAGGTATAGCCGACAAGGTGTATTTCCTGCCAGTGAACGCACATTTTGTGACAGAGGTGATAAAGAAAGAACGCCCAGACGGAATACTGCTGGCATTCGGTGGACAGACAGCTCTGAACTGTGGTACGGAACTTTATCAGACAGGTGTGTTGAAGGAGTATGGCGTGCAGGTGCTGGGTACCAGCGTGGAGGCCATCATGAATACCGAAGACCGTGATCTGTTCGTAAAAGAACTCAACAAAGTTGATTTGAAAGTGCCAGTGAGCGAGGCTTGCGAAACAATGGAGAGTGCCGTTGCCGCCGCCCGCCGCATAGGCTATCCTATAATGATTCGTTCTGCATACGCTCTCGGCGGACTCGGCTCTGGCGTATGTCCTGACGAGGAGACATTCAAGGAGATAGCAGAAAGTGCCTTTACCTTTGCGCCACAGGTGTTGGTGGAGGAATGTCTTAAAGGTTGGAAAGAGATAGAGTTTGAGGTAATCCGTGATGCCAATGACCACTGTTTCACCGTGGCATCAATGGAGAATTTCGATCCGTTGGGCATACATACAGGTGAGTCTATCGTGGTTGCACCTACATGCTCTCTGACTGATGAGCAGGTGAAGATGCTGCAGGAACTTGCAATTAAGTGTGTGCGTCACCTGAACATTGTGGGTGAGTGTAACATACAGTATGCGTTCAACGCAGAGACAAACGACTACCGTATAATCGAGATAAACGCCCGTCTGAGCCGCTCATCTGCTTTGGCATCAAAAGCCACTGGCTATCCATTGGCATTTGTTGCTGCGAAGATAGCATTGGGCTATACGCTCGACCAGATTGGCGAGATGGGCACACCGAACTCGGCATACGTTGCTCCGTCACTTGACTACTTGATATGTAAGATACCTCGCTGGGACTTGACAAAGTTCGTAGGCGTAAGTCGCAAGATAGGTTCTTCGATGAAGTCAGTGGGCGAAATAATGTCTATCGGCCGTACATTTGAGGAACTGCTGCAGAAAGGTCTGCGCATGATTGGCCAAGGCATGCACGGTTTCGTGGGCAATGACCACATTAAGTTTGACAACCTCGACGAGGAACTGAGCAATCCTACCGACATGCGTATCTTTGCCATTGCGCAGGCATTGGAGGAAGGCTACACTGTTGACCGCATATATGAACTTACAAAGATAGACCCTTGGTTCATAGAGCGCATGAAGAACATCGTTGATTACAAGCATAAACTGGAGGCTCTCAACACGCTTGAAGAGATTACCCCAGAAACGATGCGCCAGGCCAAGATTCTCGGTTTCTCAGATTTCCAGATAGCACGTTTCGTACTGAAACAGAAAGGCACCAACATGGAGAAAGAGAACCTTGCAGTACGTCAGTACCGTAAGAAACTCGGAATCCTGCCTGCAGTGAAACGTATTGAGACGGTGGCAAGTGAACATCCGGAACTGACAAACTATCTCTATATGACATACTCTGTAGAGGGTTATGACATCAACTACTATAACAACGAGAAGTCAGTCATAGTGCTTGGTTCGGGTGCTTACCGCATCGGTTCGAGTGTGGAGTTCGACTGGTGTTCGGTGAACGCCATTAATACGGCAAGAAAACTGGGTTACAAGTCTATTATGATTAACTACAACCCAGAGACAGTGTCAACGGACTATGACATGTGTGACCGTCTGTACTTCGATGAGTTGTCGTTTGAACGTGTCCTTGACGTCATAGACCTTGAGAGTCCTCGCGGTGTGATAGTCAGCGTTGGCGGTCAGATACCGAACAACCTCGCCATGAAGCTGTATCGTCAGAGCGTGCCAATTCTCGGAACAAGTCCTGTGAGCATCGACCGTGCAGAGAACCGCGGCAAGTTCAGTGCCATGCTTGACCAGTTGGGCATAGACCAGCCGAAGTGGAGTGCACTGACAAGCATGGAGGACGTGAAGACGTTCATTGACGAAGTTGGCTATCCTGTGCTGGTACGTCCGTCATACGTGCTGTCGGGTGCTGCCATGAACGTATGTCACAACGATGAAGAATTGGAGCGCTTCCTTGCTGCGGCAAGCGAGGTGAGCAAGGAGTTCCCTGTCGTGATTTCACAGTTCATGCAGGAAACAAACGAGATAGAGTTTGACGGTGTAGCACAGAACGGCGACGTAGTGGAATATGGTATCTCTGAGCATGTGGAATATGCCGGTGTGCACTCTGGTGACGCCACAATGGTGTTCCCTGCACAGCAGATAACATTCGCCACCATGCGCCAGATAAAGAAGATAAGCAAGGCCATTGCCAAGGAACTGAACATCAGCGGTCCATTCAACATACAGTATCTCGCCAAGGGTGGTAGCGTGAAGGTTATTGAGTGTAACCTCAGAGCGTCGCGCTCATTCCCATTCGTCAGCAAGGTGCTGAAGCGCAACCTTATTGAAACTGCAACGAAGATAATGCTCGATGCACCTTATCAGAAACCAGACAAGAGCGTGTTCGACATTGACCGCATGGGTGTGAAGGCAAGCCAGTTCTCATTCAACCGTCTGCAGAACGCAGACCCGGTACTTGGTGTAGACATGAGTTCCACCGGTGAGGTGGGATGTATGGGCGATACCTTTGAAGAGGCGCTGCTCAATTCGCTCATTGCTACAGGTTACAAGATACCTTCAAAGGAAAAAGGCATAATGTTGTCTTCGGGAGGCACCAAGGAGAAAGCATCTCTGCTTGACGGTGCACAGGCTCTGCAGAAGGCTGGCTATACCATTTATGCAACGGAGGGTACGGCCAAGTTCCTCGGTGATAACGGCGTGAAGGCTATAGCTGTAGGATGGCCTGACGAAGCACACAAGGAGATACCTAACGTGATGGACATGATTCACGACCATAAGTTTGACCTTATCGTGAATATTCCTAAAGACCACACAAAGCGTGAGCAGACCAACGGTTACAAGATACGTCGTGGAGCCATTGACCACAACATACCATTGATAACCAACGCACGTCTGGCATCTGCATTCATCGAAGCCTTCTGCAAACTGTCGCTCGACGACCTGCAGATAAAGAGTTGGCAGGAATATTAAAAAGTCAAGCAATCTGTATTCAAGTAAAATCATGATATGTATTCTTGGCCCCACTGCAAGTGGTAAGACTGCAATCGCTACGAAACTTGCTGCGCGAGTTGGCGGAGAAATAATCTCCGCCGACTCACGTCAAGTATATAAGCGTATGGATATCGGCACCGGCAAGGATTTGGATGATTATACACAAAGCGACGGTAAAACAATACCATACCATCTCATAGATATCGTGGAGCCTGGCACGAAATACAACTTATTTCAATACATGAATGATTTCCATGTGGCTTATAACGACATAGTAAAACGTGGCAGAACACCCATATTGTGCGGAGGAACAGGACTGTATATTGAAGCCGTCCTGAAGGGCTATCAATTAGCAGACGTACCACAGAATACAGAATTGAGAAACAAGCTGAAGGATAAATCGCTTGCAGAACTCACAGAAATGCTCAAAACACTGAAAGAGCAGAATGGCTCCAACATGCACAACACTACTGATGTTGACACAGCACAAAGAGCAATAAGAGCAATAGAGATAGAGACTTACATGAAAGATTGCAAGCAATTTACACAAGAATTAAACCATGAGCCCCTATCAAAAAATACCCTAGTAGTAGGTGTAAACATTGACAGGGAATTGCGACGTAAAAAAATCACCGCCAGACTGCACCAACGACTCAAAGCCGGAATGGTTGATGAAGTTCGTAGCTTATTAGCGGAAGGCATTAAACCTGAAGACCTGATATATTATGGTTTGGAATACAAATACCTCACACTGTATGCAACAGGTCAGATGGAATATGACGATATGGTGAAAAAATTGGAAATATCCATACACCAATTCGCAAAACGACAGATGACATGGTTTAGAGGAATGGAACGCAGAGGGATAAAGATAAACTGGGTGGAACGGCCAGAAAATGATGAAGAACTTGAAGAAACTGTAGAAAAGATATTGCAGTTGGCAAAATGAACAACAATAATATAGGAATAATATATTGCCCTACCCACCGGCCTTTCTCATCGTCAAAGAAACGCTGGGAATTAATTGCCGCAACACTGGCAAAGTATGATGTCAAGTATGACATGATACAGAGCGAGGAACGACAAAGTGTGGAGAGGTTGGTCATGATGCTGATAAACAACAACTACAAGACTATTGTCATTGCAGGAGGAGACGCAGCACTTAACGATGCCGTGAATTGCATAATGAGACAAGAGAGACACGTTAGGGAAAATATAGTCCTGGGCGTTATCCCCAATGGAACGATGAACGACTTTGCTGCATTCTGGGGGTTGACATACAAGGATGTAGAAAAAAGTGTCAGAAGCATAAAACAATGCCGCATCAGAGCGATAGATGTAGGATGTGTGAGATATAAGAACAAAGAAGGAGAAAAGTGCAGACGCTATTTCCTGAATTGCGTAAACATAGGACTGCTGGCAAGTATCCAGTCGCTACGTCAGAAAACACGCCGCATACTTTGGTCTAGAAAAATATCATTTGCCGTGTCATTACTGTTGACTTTGTTTCAGAGAATGAACACACGAGTAAAATATATCATAAACTCACAGAAAGAGACACACAGAATATTGACACTCTGCATAGGCAGTGCTTGGGGATATGGACAAACACCCAACGCCACCCCCTACAGCGGCACACTTGATGTTACATTGGTTCGCAGCACATTACTGTCACAGCACATCGAAGCTATCTGGCTCTTTGTTCGCGGAAAACTGCTTAACCACAAGCGCGTATTACCATACAGGACAAGAGGAGTGGAAATCTATTCTGACAGATATATGCCCGTAAGCATAGATGGACACCCGTTGGAAGCCCAAGTCAGGGGAATGTCCATAGATTTGGAGCCAGAAGAAATAAATTACATCATGGAGGAATTAAAAACAAAATAGAAAATGCTGGAAAAGAATAGTAAGATTTATGTTGCCGGCCACAACGGACTTGTTGGTTCTGCAATATGGAACAATTTGAAAGCGAGAGGGTATGAAAATCTTGTTGGACGCTCACACCGTGAACTTGATTTGACAGACCAGTTAGCTGTAAGGAAATTCTTTGACGAAGAAAAACCTGATGCTGTGGTTCTGGCAGCAGCCTTCGTTGGCGGTATCATGGCAAACTCGCTATACCGTGCCGACTTCATCATGATGAATATGAAGATTCAATGTAATGTTATCAGTGAGGCATACGCTCATGGTGTAAAAAAACTGCTGTTCCTTGGTTCTACCTGCATATATCCGAAGAATGCTCCACAGCCGATGTCGGAAGACTGTCTGCTAACTTCTGAACTGGAATATACCAACGAGGAATATGCCATAGCGAAGATTGCCGGACTGAAAATGTGCGAATCGTACAACCTGCAGTATGGCACTAACTATATAGCCGTGATGCCTACGAACCTGTATGGCCCTAACGACAACTTCCACCTTGAGAATTCTCACGTTATGCCTGCCATGATGCGCAAGGTATATCTTGCCAAACTCATACATGATGCAGACTGGGATGCGATAAGAATGGACATGGATAAGCGTCCGGTGGAGGGAATTTCCGGTAATGATACGACGGAGAAGATACTTGAAGTTCTGGCAAAATACGGCATAGAAGACAATAAGGTTACTTTGTGGGGAACAGGAAAGCCGTTGCGTGAGTTCCTCTGGAGCGAGGACATGGCAGATGCCAGCGTGCACTGTCTGCTGAATGTTGACTTCAAAGATATTATCGGCATAGAGAAATACTCCAGCGTACACTACGGTGCAAGCGTCGATGGGGCCGTCGATCGCAATCACTCTGCTGGTCGCGGCGGTGCGCTGCCGCAACTTGGCGAGATAAGGAATTGCCACATCAACGTAGGTACCGGAAAGGAACTTACCATACGTGAACTGTCGGAACTCGTTGTTAAAGCTGTAGGTTTTGAAGGAGAAGTGGTATTTGACGCATCAAAACCAGACGGTACCATGCGCAAGCTTATCAGCGTTGATAAATTGCACAGACTCGGTTGGACACACAAGGTAGAGATTGAAGAGGGCGTTGGAAAATTATTTGATTGGTATAAAAACAGTATTAAAAGATAATTAACAGAAAACATGGAAAAGAAGAATATAGCACTGATAACAGGTGTAACAGGTCAGGACGGTTCATATCTGAGCGAATTCCTTTTAAAAAAGAACTATGAAGTACATGGTATCATACGTCGCTCATCAGTAGACTACCGCGAGCGAATAGCCCACCTTGAAGGAACACCAAACTTCCATTTGCACTATGCAGACATGAGTGACTCCATGTCACTTGTGAAACTTGTAGGACAGGTACAGCCAACTGAGATATACAACCTTGCTGCCCAAAGCCACGTACAGGTAAGTTTTGATGCGCCTGAGTTCACTGCCGATGTGGATGCTGTGGGCGTATTGCGCATATTGGAAGCTGTGCGCACTAACCATTTGGAGAAAACATGTAAAATATATCAGGCATCAACTTCAGAACTCTATGGTAAGGTCGAGGAAGTGCCTCAGAACGAAAACACACCATTCCACCCATATTCACCGTATGCAGTGGCAAAACTCTACGGTTACTGGATAATAAAAGAATACAGAGAAGCGTATGACATGTTCTGTTGCTCCGGCATTCTGTTCAACCATGAGTCGGAACGCAGAGGCGAGACATTCGTAACAAGGAAGATAACACTTGCCGCAGCACGTATTGCGCAGGGAAAGCAGGAGAAACTGCTGCTTGGTAATCTGTCAAGCCTTCGTGACTGGGGATATGCCAAAGACTATGTAGAATGTATGTGGCTAATTCTTCAGCATGACACTCCTGAGGATTTCGTCATTGCAACAGGTGTGCAACATTCTGTACGTGAATTTGCATACTATGCATTCAAGGCTGCCGGCATAGAACTGGAATTCAAGGGCGAGGGAATGGATGAAAAAGGAATATGCGTAAAAGGCCCAGAAAACCTCGTAGGCAAGACACTCGTGGAAGTATCACCAGACTTCTATCGTCCTACGGATGTGGTCAACCTGTGGGGTGATCCGTCAAAAGCCAAGAAAGAATTAGGATGGAATCCACTGACAACAACATTTGAAGAGTTGGTACAGATAATGGTGAAGCATGACATGGAGAAAGTTGCCGCAGATCACGTTGCAAGTGTAATGCGTACCAATTTGGCAGAATATCTTGAAAAAGGCGTTGTAAAATAAAAAGACAATGAAATACACAATAGGACTAGATCTTGGAGGTACCAATAGTGTATTCGGCATTGTAGATGCCGAAGGAAAAATCATAGAGCAGGCTTCCATCAAGACAAAAGGATATGACGATGCCGACACCTATGTGAAAGCGGCAATGAACGCTTTGCTTCCCATTATAAAGAATGTCGGAGGTTTGGAATATATCTCCAGCATGGGTATAGGTGCTCCTAACGGCAATATTATCAGTGGATGCGTAGAGTATGCCCCTAATATTGCATGGGCACATGATTGTGTCGTACCATTGGCAAAGATGTTCAGTGATAAACTTAACGGGTTGCCAGTAACACTTACTAATGATGCAAATGCTGCAGCTATGGGCGAGATGAAATTCGGCGTGGCAAAAGGCATGAAAGATTTCATTGTCCTGACATTAGGCACAGGAGTAGGTTCAGGCATAGTATGCAATGGAGAATTAGTATATGGCTCTGATGGAAATGCCGGTGAATTGGGACATCTGTTGGTGAAACCGGGTGACAGACTGTGTGGTTGTGGCAGAAGAGGTTGCCTTGAAACATATTGCTCTGCAACAGGAGTGGTCCGTACTGCAAAACAATTCTTGAGCGAAAGCGACGAACCATCGTTGCTGCGGGACATCCCAATAGACGAAATAACATCATACGATGTTTCGATGGCTGCACAAAAAGGGGATGCCATATCAAACAAGATTTTCGACTTCACTGGCAAGATAATGGGCGAGGCCTGCGCAAACATGGCTGTATTCTCATCGCCAGAAGCTTTTATCTTTTTCGGAGGATTGGCAAAAGCTGGTGAACTATTGCTTGCCCCAATACGAAAAACATATGATGAGATAGTAATGCCAATTTACAAGAATAAAGCCAAATTCCTATTGTCAACTTTGGATGGAGCAAATGCTGCAGTGTTAGGCGCAGCAAGCATCGTAAAATAGAATCTAATAAATGGATTATTCAGAAGACATAAAGGCCGCTGTTGAGTGTATGAGAAAAGGGGGAGTCATACTCTACCCTACCGATACAGTATGGGGTATAGGTTGTGACGCAACAAATGCTGAGGCCGTAGCAAGAATATACAAGATAAAGAAACGTGAAGAATCCAAGGCCATGATTTGTCTTGTTGATTCAGACAACAGAATACAACGATATGTCAGAGACGTTCCCGATGTTGCATGGGATGTCATGAACCTTTCTACACGCCCCACGACAGTAATACTCGATGGAGCAAATGGATTGGCTGAGAACCTCATAGCAGAGGATGGCAGCATTGCCATGCGCATAACACAAGAGGAGTTCTCAAAGCAATTATGTTACAGAATGCAAAAACCCATTGTGTCAACAAGTGCTAATATCAGCGGAGAACCTGCAGCACAAAACTACAGAGACATATCAGAAGATATATTAAATGCAGTAGATTATGTATGCAAATCACGGCGTAATGAGCATAAGCCCCATCAACCTTCGTCAATTATAAGACTGCGAAAAAATGGAGAGGTGACGATAATCAGATAATGAAGACAAGCGTTTATTTCAATAATTTTCTGACCTGGCGACAAAAGCATCTGTCTGACAGACAATTCACGTTGGTATTGTCGTTTCTTGTGGGTATGTTTGCAGCTCTCGCTGCATACTTATTGCACACACTGATACGATTAATACAAGGACTTGTGCTTGACCAAATGATTACAACTGGATATACTTGGTTGTATCTAATATTCCCAGTTGTGGGAATATGGTTGACAATGTTGTTTGTGAAATATGTCGTCAGAGATAACATCTCACATGGAATAACACGAATTCTTTACGCCATATCATCAAAAAAAAGCAGACTGGCAATTCATAACTGCTGGTCATCAGTGGTGGCTTCCGCCATCACCATCGGTTTTGGTGGCTCAGTCGGAGCCGAGGCACCTATAGTTCTGACAGGCTCAAGCATCGCGAGCAATCTAGGGCAGAAATTCAGGATGAATAACAAAACCCTAATGTTGCTTGTAGGATGCGGTGCAGCCGCTGCTATTGCAGGAATATTCAAAGCACCAATAGCTGGATTGGTCTTTACCATTGAGGTTTTGATGATAGACCTTACAATGGCAAGTATATCACCAATCTTGATAGCAAGTGTTACAGCTACATGCTTTATGTATGTATTGGTCGGTGACGATCAATTATTCTCTTTTCACTTGAATAATCCCTGGAATGTCAACAGAGTACCTTCAAATATTCTTCTTGGAGTGTTCTGTGGACTGATATCCTTGTATTTCATAAGAATGATGACATTCTGTGAAGGAATTTTTGCAAAGATAAAAAACAGATATGCGAAATTGGCTCTTGGAGGAATCACTCTTAGTATCCTTATTTTCCTTTTTCCATCATTATACGGTGAAGGATACCACAATATAAATATCTTGTTGAGAAACGACAGTTCCACATGGCACGAAGTAATGAACAACTCATTATTTGCTGGACATGGAAGCAAAGTCTTGCTAATGTATATCGGCGGTGTGATATTGACCAAAACGATTGCAACAGCAAGTACTAATGGCGGAGGCGGCTGCGGTGGTACGTTTGCACCATCATTATTTATAGGCGCTTTTGCTGGTTTTTTCTTCGCCCATATATGGAATACATATGAAATAGGAGTCTATTTCCCGGAAGAGAATGCTGCACTACTCGGAATGGCAGGAGTCATGTCAGGAGTTATGCATGCACCGTTGACGGGTGTGTTCTTGATTGCAGAACTGACAGCAGGATATACATTATTCATGCCTTTGATGATTGTCAGCGTCTGTGCATACCTAACTATACTCATTTTCGAACCACATAGTATATATGGCATGCGACTTGCCAGACAAGGAAAACTAATAACGCATCATACAGACCGAAGTATCTTGACATTGATGACACTGGACTCTGTAATAGAACGCGACTACACACCAGTTGACAAAGACATGGAACTTATGAAACTGGTGCAGGCTCTCAGTAAAAGCAAAAGCGAAGTTTTACCAGTGATAGATGGTGCCGGAACATTGATTGGAGAAATAGATCTAAAGAAACTGAAACATATAGTATTCAGGACAGAGTTGTATCATCATTTCACTGTAGCACAACTGATGAACAAACCACCTCATGTATTGCGACTTAATGATACTATGGAGGAAGTAATGCAGGCCTTTGACATGACCAGAGCAGAAAATCTTGCAGTACTCAATGAAGACGGTCAACTATATGGATATATATCAAGAGCACATTTATATAGCCAATATCGCCAGATGGTTGCAGATATGAGTAATGATTAATAAACGAATATAGGCATAAAAAAATAAATGGATAAAAAAGATTTGAGAATTATCTTTATGGGTACACCTGAATTTGCAGTGGGTACACTTAAAGCATTAGTAGAAGGAGAATACAATGTCGTAGCAGTGGTAACACAGCCAGACAAGCCCGTTGGAAGACATGGTTCTGTGTTACGAGCACCAGCCGTCAAAGAATATGCAATCGAACACGGCATAGATATCTTGCAACCAGAAAAGATGAAAGACGAAAACTTTCTAGAGCAACTGCGTTCATATCAAGCAGACCTACAGATTGTCGTTGCATTCAGAATGTTGCCAGAAGCAGTGTGGGCTATGCCTAAATTTGGAACATTTAATGTACATGCAGCACTATTACCACAATACCGAGGAGCTGCACCAATCAACTGGGCAATCATAAATGGCGAGACCACAACTGGTGTAACTACGTTCTTTTTAGACCACGACATAGATACTGGTCGTATTATATTACAATCACCTTTTGACATCCCAGAAGATGCAAATGTAGAGTATGTGTATGATGGATTAATGAATCTAGGAGCCGAGATAGCAATAAAAACTGTCGATATGATTATTGCCGGAGATGGTACAGTAGAAAGCATGCCACAAGACAAAATGCTTTGCAAATGCAAAGAATTAAAAACAGCACCTAAGATATTCAAAGATACATGTAAGATAGATTGGACAAAAAAAACAAAAGAGATATACGATTTCATTCGAGGACTCTCCCCTATACCAGGAGCATGGGGAACAATAACGATGCCCAATGGGATTGAATTGGAAGTCAAAATATATAAATGTGGAGAAAAAATATATTGTGAAGAAGAACATGTACCTGGAAAAGTCATAAAAAACAAGAAAAAAATGTATATTTCATGCAATGACGGCCTTTTAGAGATAGAGTGCCTCCAACCAAGTGGAAAGAAGAAAATGAACGCTTTATCGTTTATCAACGGCTATCTTAATTGATATTAATCAAATTTCAAAGGTACTTTTACATGTTCTTCTAAAAAAAACATTGAAAAATTTGTGAGTTTTCAAAATAATGACTACCTTTGCATCGCATTTAGGGAAATGCACCTTAAGACTATAAAAAATAAGGTAAAGATAGTGCGGAAATAGCTCAGTTGGTAGAGCACAACCTTGCCAAGGTTGGGGTCGCGGGTCCGAGTCCCGTTTTCCGCTCACTTATTGGAACAACAAGAAATAATCCAGTTGACAAATTCTTGATAAGCCCAAGTGGCGGAATTGGTAGACGCGCACGTTTCAGGTGCGTGTGTCGAGAGACGTGCAGGTTCGAGTCCTGTTTTGGGCACGATATATTTAATTGGAAATTTTATTATTTCTTGTAAATAATAAAATACTTGGAGAGGTGGCGGAATTGGTAGACGCGCTACTTTGAGGGGGTAGTGTCAATTGCGACGTGGGAGTTCGAGTCTCCTCCTCTTCACTTATTTTATTATATGCGGAAATAGCTCAGTTGGTAGAGCACAACCTTGCCAAGGTTGGGGTCGCGGGTCCGAGTCCCGTTTTCCGCTCTTTTTCGTTCATGTTATGCTTCCTAAACGCAATTCCCTATTATATAAGTAAAAACACATTTCCATTTTAAGATGAATTTATATCTGAGGTATTTCGACTATGAGACTTTGGTTCATAGTGTGGATGATGCTATTGAATTCCTATCGTCAATCTCTGAAATCAATATGACCAGAGAGTTGGCAGATGATTTGCGTACATATGCAGCAAGCAATGTTTTATATCCCAAAAGATACAAAGTACGTTCAAGGGTTTATTTCATCGTTATCAAGACAGAGGCGCAGACCATGCAGGACTTCAAAGACAAGAAAGCAGTCAGAGGCAAAAACTCCATAATGTCTGAAGCAAAGGAGAACGAGCAAAAACGCCTTAACGAACAACTAAAGGGATGGTACGAAGGAACAATAGAATTCAAGCGTGTCATCATGAATCATGTAGGTAAATGCGAATACCGTGACACAACATTTTGTGTAAGATGCATAGCAAACTCTCAACGAGACTGCTATGACAGAATAGTGCAACATCTTATGACTCGCGTTGACAAAAGATCACAGTTTCCTGCTGCAAGAGGTAAGAACTTCAAATGTAAATTCCTGGGATTTGTAAAATCAGAGGTCATCGAATAATATGAATAAGGTTATATTGATAGGCAATGTAGGCAAAGATCCTGATGTTAGATATTATGGAGCAGACCAAGCTATAGCAACATTAAGACTTGCTACAACAGAAAAAGGCTACACCCTGCAAAATGGCACGAAAGTACCAGACAGAACAGACTGGCATACCTTAATCTTCTACCGACGGTTGGCGAAGGTAGTAGAACAATATGTACATAAGGGAGACAAGATATATATTGATGGCCGACTGCAATATAGAAATTATGATGACAAAAAAGGAATACAGCATATTGCTACAGAGATAATTGTTGACAATCTGGAGCTACTGACACCACGCTCATCGTCACAATCAACACAACAAGCTGTATCATTGTCACAAACAGAAACATCGCAAACAACACCGTCGCAGACATCAACGCAGCAAGCTATTTCATCATCACAAACGATGCCTGAAGATTCTCTTGCAAACGTAGATGGTCAGGACTATAGTAAAATAATACCCTTTTGATTGTGTTGGATTTATCTAATATATATTCTGTATTTTCTGAAGTCCATATTAACACTCCAAACATATCTGTAGTGTTATGTTTGGCATTGACCATTATTCTGTTACTCATGTCAGGTTTTGCAAGTGGAGCAGAAATTGCATTCTTCAGTCTGTCACCAAAAGAACTGTCTGAACTTGACGAGGAAAAGGAAAGGGACAAAAAGATTCTGACTTTAAGAAAGGATTCAGAAAGGACATTGGCAACAATCCTGATAACAAATAATTTTGTCAATGTTACAATAATAATGCTTCTGAATTATGTCTTCTCCAAAATTGTAGATTTCGGAAATGCCTATTGGCTACAATTTATATGCATCACTGTTTTACTGACATTTCTGCTCCTGCTTTTTGGTGAAATCATTCCAAAAGTATATTCAAGAATATCCCCTCTTACTTTTTGCAGAAAAACAGTAAATGGTATTCTTCTTGCACGACAGATTTTCTGGCCAATAGAAACATTGCTGTTAGGCTCTGGGATAATAGCAGAAAAGATTGTTCAGAAGAAAAACCATGTTCTCAGCGTTGACGAACTAGAACAGGCTCTGGAGATGACAGACAAGAACGAAATCAAAGAAGAGAAGGATTTATTACAAGGGGTAATACGTTTCTCAGACGAAATGGTTAGAGAGATAATGACCAGTCGACAAGACATTATCGACATAGACATCACCACATCATTTACCGATGTGATAAAGAGCATTATAGAAAACAATTACAGCAGGATTCCCATATACAAGGATAGCATAGACGACATACGTGGAATATTATACATCAAAGACTTGCTTCCACATATCAACAAACCTGCAAATTTTAGATGGCAAAGCCTAATCAGACCAGCATATTTCATTCCTGAAACAAAGAAGATAGACGACCTACTTCATGAGTTTCAAGCTAACAAAGTGCACATTGCTGTTGTCGTAGATGAGTTTGGTGGAACAAGCGGCATTATAACACTTGAAGACATCCTTGAGGAAATTGTAGGTGAAATCAGCGATGAATATGACGAAGAGGAACAAACATACACAAAACTAAACTACAACACATTTGTGTTTGAAGGTAAGACAAAGCTGGTTGATCTGTCACGTCATCTAATGCTTGACGATGATTACTTCGATGATGTGGCTGATGTTGACACTCTTGCGGGCTTATTACTTGAATTGAAAGGTGATTTCCCAAGCATACACGAATCATTTAACTATAAGGACATCACGTTGGAAATTCTAAAGAAAGAACAAAGACGCATTTCTCGTGTCAAGGTAATAGTCAATAACAAATAAGTGAGTTTCATGAAATACCTTGTTTTAGGTATTGTACAATATATAAAAACTTAGTAACTTTGCATTATGAAATTAACAACAATTTGTTGATAAGATAAAAGTTCATAATGTTTTTGTATAGATTAAAAGGACAGACTGTGAAGTCTGTCCTTTTATTATTTTATCCAACATCATAAAACATTAAATGATGTCGTTTTTATAATACTTATTTTCGTAGGATGTTTACTCTGCCTTAACACTAATCCCCAACAGCTTCAGTGCCTGCTGGGCATAGCGCTTACCCATGAGACGGTAGCTCTCGGCGGTGAAGTGCAGGCCGTCGCCGCGCTGTGAGCAGAGGCTTGCAGGGATGACGTAAGAGTTGGGGATGACACTGGGTACGGTGGCGATAACGGCGTTGTGACCACCACAGTGACCGCCCACCTCGGTGCGTACGGTCTCACCTACAAGGAGTGGTGTCTCTGCAGCGTTCAGGCCAAGGTCCTTGATAAGGTTGTCATAAATCTGCTTCACCTTCTGCGGCCAGTCCTGCTGCATGTTGTTTGACTCACCCTGATGCAGCAGAATGCCCTTGATGACACCTGACTGCTTGGCAATCTTTGCCATCTCAACCAGTCGCTTGTAAGGGTCGTTGTCATATTCCTTGTAGAAATTTCTCAGCCACTGCTCATGCGGCTTCATGGAATCAATGTATGCAGCCACCTTGTCCTGCATGAAGCCTTCAATCTTTGTGCCGCCAATGGCAACGTCAACAACGCCCACTTTCACATTCGCAGGCAGTTCCTTGACCATGGTGCGACCAAAATAGTCTGCCATGCCAAGGCCTGTGTGCTGACGTACGATAGGAGGATAGGCAGTGTACCACTGTCCCATCTTGCGGGCAGGGTTCTGGAAATCCACACATGCCAGCATCTGGAAACGCTCGTCAACGTTTTCCTTGTCAACGTCCTCTGGACGGGCATTGCCCTCCATGTTTGACTGTCCGAAACAGAGATAGATGTAGAAATTCGGGTCTGGTTCGGCCTGTGCACCGATAAATGTTGCCAGTAACATAATACCAGTCAATAAATACTTTTTCATGTTCTTAATCTCTTATTTTTTTGTTTTTGATTATACAGTTCTTTTAATGATTGCGGAAATTCCACTTTGAGTTGTCGCTGTTGAAGTCATATTCAGCGAGGGTAGGTGTGGAGTCGCCTGCTGAATAGAGGCAATAGCGAGTGTTGGTGCCTTCCATGCCCGGTATTGTCTTAGGCATGATGCGGAAGGTGCCGTCTGTCAGCTGCTCAATGCGCCATAACTGTTCGTCGGCTCCGGTGTATGCAGGCACAGTGGTAACTTCCTTGTCTGCCGTGGCAGCGAGTGCACGCTCAGTACCCTCGATGACAATCTTGAAGTAAGGGCCACCCAAGTAGCCGCCCTTGCCCTCAGCAGGAGTCACAGTCCAACGCTGATGCGGACGGAACATATAGTCGCCTATGCGTGCAGGGATGTCGCCCTTTGGCCATGTGTCGATAACCTCAGCCAGTGTCTGGTTGGCGATAGGCTTGACAGGCTGCTGCATCTGCTCACGGTTGAACCAGCCCTGACGTTCCTGTTTCATACGCACAAAATCGACGGCAAGTTCCAGTGCATAGCCACGGCGCTCACTCTCTATTTCAAATGTGCCGCCCTTGAACTTGTCGCCTGCCACAGGCCAGCCGTTCTTCCACAGCAGTGGGCGTATGCCAAGAACGCTGCGGCCACTGACTTCGAAATCAGCTTCATAGTGGCATGACATTATTTCAACGCCTTCGTCGATTATGGTGCGTCCGAAGTGTCCGGGGCCACACACACGGTCACCGGCGGCTATCACCATCTTGCCACCGCCGTGATACATGTCGCGACCCACATTGTCAAGGTAAGGGCCCTGCACGCTGCGTGAGCGGCCTACCACTATATTATACGTGGAATTAACACCGTCGCAGCATGTGCCGTGGGTGCCAAGCAGATAATACCATCCGTCACGGTATATCAGGTCAGTAGCCTCACAGTCGATGGCGATGTCTTTCTCCTTGTTGCCGCTGACACGGAAACCAGTCTTTGGGTCAATTTCTATAAGACGTATGGTGCCGAAGTATGTGCCATAGCTTACCCACAGTCTGCCCGTGGTAGGGTCAAGGAGCAATCCGGGGTCAATGGCATCCTGGTCTTCCATGCCGTCAGAGGCGCATACCTCCACTGCCTCGGTCCACTTGAAATCAGGCGACTTCGGGTCGAGTGTCTTGTTCCACATCGTGAGGATGCGTCCGGCATGGCCGCCGCCGAGACCGCCGCCAGTGGCACCATAGATGCAAAGGTAACGGTCGCCAATCTTCAGAACGTCAGGTGCAGCACCACCGCCGGGACGGTCGGCACCGCTGTTCCATGTCCAGCCATCTTCTGAAATCAGGCCTCCGCCACCGGTGCCGAAGGTGTAGTATTTTCCTTCACATTCTGCAATGGTCGAGGGGTCATGTATGTAAGGTGCGCCAACCTGTGCCTGAATAGTGAGGAGTGAAGAATGAAGAGTGAAGAATGCTGCGCAAAGCAGTCTGCGTCTCTCTTTTGTATATTTAATCATGACTCTTGATAATCTTAATTGTTGGTTTTAATCTGATAATTCTTAACTGGGTTGCCTTTCTCGTCGAGGAAGCGTACGCAGAAGTCACTCATGCCGGGGCCGTTGATGATGGCGCCGCGCAGGATGTTACGTCCCTTCTTCAGTGTAAGGCGCGGCGACATGGCATCGTCCTTCACCATGCGGCGGTCGCCTGACATCAGAAGCGCCTCCTTGCCGTTGAGCCACCACATGGATGCAGAGTTGGAACCCACGGCCAGGCGCACGTTCTCGATGTCTTCATCACAGTCAATGATGGTGACGGTCCAGAAGAGCACGCCATACACCTTGTTGCTCCACTTCTCGGCAAAGCGGAAGAGTTTCACGTTCATGTTCTCGCTGTCAAGCGCATGCCATGTCAGGGTCTGGTTGACAGTCTTAATCTCTGGCTTGGCTGGCTCTGCCTGATTGCCACGGCCGAAGCCCGCCGGCACCTGCTCCTGCTTGAACGACACCTTGACCTTCTGGCCGTCTTTCGGTACGATGGTCTGCTGTCCTTTGAAATACTCCATGTTGAAGTGCTCACGCAGGTATGAATCCGTAAACACGGTATTGCCACGGTTCGGCTTGTCAATGGGTTCCAATACCAGCCAACGACGTATGAAGCCTTCATCGTCAGGCTGTGCACTCGCGGTGGTGACTGGTGAGAAATACTTCGCACGGTTCTTGAACTGTACCCAGTCAATGCTTACGCTTGCATCGCCTTCGCATGTTACGACCAAGTCAGTCACTCCCTTCGGGGTGTAGTCCAGTACAGCAGATTGCGTAAGCCACTGGTTGCTGAGGTCGCGGCGGAATGGCGACTGGTCTCCTGCGTCAGGCTTCACCTTCATGTCGAACTGCGCAATCACCTTGCCGTTGGCACTCTTTTCACGTATTGCGAACTTGGTATTTCCTGCAGCCTTGGCGTTTACAACGATGTAACCGTCGGTAATACAGCTGAAGTCCACATCATTGTATTTTATCCAGCTGCCTTTCTGCGGCAATGTGGCCTCAAGGCTGCGGAATGTGTTCACCGTATCTATCAACTGTGTAGTCACTCCGGCACTGGCACTGCTGTAACGGTCTATCTCAATTTTCTCCGTTGCGCTGTTGACACCCACGCCACGCATTGTTTCCTTTACCTCCTGGATGGTGCCGTCAGCATTGAAGAACACCTTCTCTATCTGTGCGGAACGGCGTTTGTCGTCACTTGGAGAGAACACGTTGTGGTGGTAGAAGATATACCATTGTCCCTTGTATTCTATGAGGCTGTGGTGATTTGTCCAGCAGTGGTTTTCGTGCTCAGCCATGATGACGCCCTTGAAATCCCAAGGACCCAGCGGCGATTTAGACATGGCGTATGCCAGTGTTTCCGTAGGGTTCTTTCCATTGCTGTTGTCGCCGCGCACCCATGGGAAGGTGAGGTAATACCAGTCGCCGCGCTTGAAGGCAAACGGTCCTTCCTTGAAACCGTCGGGCAGGCCTTCCATCACCTGTCCGCCCACTTTCATCGGCGGCATCTCTGGCTGTCCCTCACGGCGCGGCATCTTCATCTCCTGCAGTTCGCCGTCAAGTTCCAGCATGTTATCCTTCAGTTTAGCACCTCTGATGCCCATGCCGCTCCAGTAGATATAGGCAGAGCCGTCGTCGTCAACGAGCACGCAGGGGTCTATGCCCGAAACGCCCTTGATGGGTTCCGGTTGGCAGGTGAATGGTCCTTCCGGACTGTCGGCCGTGGCTACGCCGATGGCAAAGCCTCTGCCGCTTTTCGGAGCATTAGGGTAGTAGAAATAATACTTCCCGTTTTTATACACACAGTCAGGTGCCCACATGGAGTAGCCAGCCGGATTACCCCAAGGCACGGTCAGCTGTGACAGAATCATTCCGTGGTCTGTCCATTCGGTGAGGTTCTCCGACGAGAACACATGGTAGTCTTCCATGCAGAACCAGTCCTGCCTCTGTCCGTCAGGCGGAAAGATGTCATGTGAGGGGTAAACATAAACCTTGTTATTAAAAACTCGAGCGGTGGGGTCAGCCGTAAACTGATCCCTGATAATCGGGTTCTGTGCCGACATCACTATCGGCAGTCCCAAAAGAAATAATACTGATTTTCTTTTCATTGTCAGTTAGCATATAATTAACGAACTACAAAGTTAAATAAAAAAAGTATCATACCAAAGCCCCGACATTATTATATGGGACGGTATGATACATTTTTATGTTGATGTGAAACAAAATCACTTATTGCTATTTCCTAATTAAATCACAGCCTTCAAAAGCTTGTTTGTCTATAACCAGATCATTACCCATCAGAACAACGTCAGACAGATATTTGCAACCAATAAATGCAAATCTGCCTATGTGTTTTACCGTTGATGGAATGAAAATGGAACACAGGTCTTTACAATCTGCAAAAGCACGATTTCCTATTTCCTTTATTCCCGATGGAAGGATTACATTTGCCGAAGTATTAAGGTATGCATATCCCCCTATACTTGATACTTTAGGAAGAATCTTGGTAGTCGAACAAGCGAGAATCATTTTGTTTGTGGCTCTTTCTACAATAGAATTGGAATCGTCTGACTTGTATTTTGCATTTTCTTTGTCAACAGTGATTGCCTTACAATTCTCGCTCTTGCGAAATGCAGTAGAATCAATGTATTCTACAGACGCTGGAATATGTATTGATGTTACTCCGCTCATCAGAAATGCGTTCTCTGCTATAGACCTGACTCCTTCCACAATAGTGGAGCCCTTGCCCCCTGCGATTAAACTGTTGTCAGAACTATGGATTATTGCATTACAATCATTGCGTGAATCATACCACACATTTCTCTTGTCAACAATAATCCTCGTCAACGATGTGCATCCAGCAAAAATGTCGGATGGGATTTTCTTTACATTTTGCGGTATATATATGCTGTCCAGCGAGGTACAATAGATGAAATGCGAGAAACCTTCAAATCCCACAAGAGTGGAGGGTAGTTTCACAACCTTGAGTGCAGAACAACCTGTAAAAGCATCTCTGTTTATATATTCCACGCCCTCAGGTATTGTTATTTCACGCAATGTCCCACACCATGCGAAAGCATACTCTCCGATTTCGGCAACCCCAGAAGGAATCTTTGTCGTGCTGCATCCCCAGATAAGCATTTCCTTGTCTTCTATTATGGCATTGCAGTTGTCCCTTGAATCAAAATATTTATTATTCTTATCAACCGACACCGATTTTACATTGTCACATTGGTCGAATGCCCGTGGTGCAATAGATTCTACAGACGAAGATATGGTAATCTGCTCCAGTTGCTTACATTGGCATACGGCATACTCGCTGATTGTCTTTACGCCGACAGGGATACTGATAGATGTTATCTGAAGCCCCGTGTAAGCATAACTGTTTATTTTTTCAACAGTTGTTGGGATAACCGTTGACTTGCAGGCACATAAAAGAGAGTTGTCGGCAGTTTTTATTATGGCATTACATCCATTGCGACTGTCAAAGACCGTATTGCCGTCATCTACGATTATCTCTGTCAGACTGAAACAAAAAGCAAATATATTCTCTGTTCCGATAGACTTCACGCTGGAGGGTATAGACACGGATTCAAGGTTCGCACATCCAGCAAAAGCCTTGTCTTGTATCTCCTCAATACCATTGCTTATGACAACTCTTTTCATTCCACACCAAGTGGAAAATGCCGCTTTCTCAATGCACTTCACTTTGTATTTCTTGTTTTCGTGAATGATGCTTGACGGTACTCTCAACAAAGAGTCTTTAAATGTCTTGTAACAGCATTTCTTGTCCTTTTGTGCAATGACATCAACTATGTTGTCTGCAACTACTTTATATGCTATGCCAGATTGCACAAATTCAGAATCAGCCGAAGCCATTCCGAATGAGCATAGAGCAATTATTATGAGTAAAAGATGTTTATACACTGATTATATAAATGAAAACTACATTGCCATGTATTTATTTTAAGTACAAAAGTAAACATTATCTCAGAAATAACAGCTTGCGAAACAGACTTTATTTTGTCTGTGAAACATTTTGCAGAAAACAATGTGACATTTGGCATTTAGTGATTGATTGTGTGCTTCTTTTCTCTTTAAATCTTTCCCTTAATGAGGTATTGAAAATATCTGAAATCGGAGAAATAGAATAATGTTAAAAATGTAAAGTTTTCTTAATGCGCTGTAAAAGCTATCATATTGAATGGTAAAAGCTATCGTATTACTGGGCTATCTGATAGCTATTACAGTGTAAAAGCTATCAGATTAATGCACAATTATTACGTATCGCGCGCATTTTTTATTCCGCATGGCACAATTATGCATTATGCATTGTGCATTGTGCATTAAAAAATGTGAATTGTGCATTGAAAAAAGCGTTTTAAGGCCCCTCTACGCAACTCTGCATCCTTTTGGGGGTATGTGTCCACCAACCTCCGCAAATGCCCCTTAAAATGAGTTTTCTGATTTGTGGAGATTTAGGCAAAAAGGAAATAAGGCGGAGAGGACTGTTTTTATGGCAGTATCGGCTCACCCATTTCTGATGCTTCGGCATCCTTGGCATCAAGTTTGAAGAGCATGAAAAGTGGTTTCTTGGCAGTGCATGTATTCCATCCCAGACCCTTGCCGTCAGCACCGTTAGGGTTGCTGTACTTTGCGAAATTTGTCCATGCAGTAAGCATCTTCTCACTCAAGTCCCAGTCACCCTGAGTCCACGGACGCCAGCAGTGCTTCAGACTCTTGAACACATACCAGAGGTCGCTACTGTGGAAGGCTCCCTTCAGACGGTTGGTAACCTCCGGGTGCTTGCCGTCATCTGGCAACGGACGGGCGAACTCGTATGCCCAAGCTTTTGCGCCCTTACTCTCGCGTACCTTGCAGAACTCAGCTATACCGGCACTCATCGAACCCATGTCGTTAAGTGTGTAGCCTATCATATATGGCACATCGGCAATGGTGCCCTCACGTGTGGCCTCGTCAAAACTCTTCAGCGAAACGTAGCCATCGATGATAGGACGCTGCATAAGGAATACGTCATCCTTAGTGACCATATTGTAAAGCTGACCTACGGTGTACATAATTTCTGTTGATGCTGCACGAAGTTTCTTCAGGTCGGTCAGTCCAGCCCAGTCCATCACTTTCTTGGTTTCAGCCTCACTCTCCTTCAGAGATGGGTTGTAGGTGAAGAAACGGTTCATCGGTGTGGCAGGCTTGGCTTCCTCACCTTTCTTTGCCGGCACATTGATGCCGCCGCCGCTCATGATGACAGCCTTATGGAACAAGCCGCGTGCCAGCGGACTTTCGCACAATGTGCGCACGCTGCCAGCACCTGCACTCTGTCCGAAGATGGTCACGTTGTCAGGGTCGCCGCCAAACTGTGCAATGTTTGCCTTTATCCACTTCAAAGACTGTATCTGGTCAAGGATGCCGTAGTTGCCACTGACGTGGTGCGGACTCTCTGCCGACAACTCTGGGTGTGTCATGAAACCAAAGATACCGAGGCGGTAGTTGATGGTGACAAGCACAACGTCCTTGGCAGCCCACTCCTGACCGTCAAACTCTGGTTCGGTGCCCCATCCCTCGCGGTAGCCACCACCATGTATCCAGAGTGCCACAGGCAGTTTCTTGCCTGCCTGTCCCGGAGCTTTCGTATATACATTCAGATAAAGGCAGTCCTCGCTGTATGGTGCTTCATCACCGTAACCCCATTCTGTAGCGTAGCCTCCGGGGTAATGTACGGCCTGATAACCTGGGTGACCGAACTTGTCACACATGCGCACACCATCCCATGCAACCACGGGCTGCGGTTCTTTCCAACGCAGGTCACCGATTGGCGGTGCAGCGTAGGGAATACCCTTGTAGGCGAATACATCAGGTTTTTCGGTTTTCACACCCTGTATCTGGCCGCCCTCAACAGTCAACACGGGTTCTGCCGACACCTTCATGCATGGTGCCGCAATCATCATCATTGCCATAAACGGCATGAATAGAAATGATTTTTTCATGGAGTTGATACTTGTTAGAATTAGTAATAAATTTTTTATAATTGTTAGGATAATATCATTCTTGCCATTATCTTGTAATCAATACAAGTGCAAATTTACAAAAAAAAATCAAAAAACATTCAAATTATCGGGAAAAATATATAAAAAAAAGAACAATCTGAAAGAAAATTTGTAACTTTGCCCATGAAATACTTTTTATCCCTTTAGAAAAACAATGACATGGAACTAAAAGGAATATATACAGCCGACGAGCATCGTTATGACAAGTCGGCACAGATGTATCAACGTTGCGGATGCAGCGGAGTATTGTTGCCCAAGGTAAGTCTCGGCTTCTGGCATAACTTCGGCGGTGTTGACCCGTACGAACGCAGCCGTGCCATCACGCACTACGCCTTTGACCACGGCATCACGCACTTCGACCTTGCCAACAACTACGGTCCTCCGTACGGTTCGGCGGAGGAGACCATGGGAAGGCTGATGGATGACGACTTCCGACCATACCGCGATGAACTATTCATTGCCTCGAAGGCAGGCTATGACATGTGGCCCGGCCCTTACGGCAACTGGGGTTCACGCAAATACCTCATGGCATCACTTGACCAGTCGCTGAAACGCATGCACCTGGACTATGTGGACCTGTTCTACAGTCACCGCTATGACCCCGAGACACCTTTGGAGGAGACACTGCAGGCATTGGTAGACATAGTGCGGGCAGGCAAGGCACTCTATGTTGGTATATCACGCTGGCCATTGGAAGCACTGAAAGTTGCCGACGAATATCTGCGCAAGCACGACGTGCCGTTGCTCATATATCAAGGACGTCTGAACATGCTCGACCGTGAACCCATAGACGAGGGCGTACTCGACTATTGCAAGGAACACGGCATCGGCTTCATAGCCTTCTCTCCGTTGGCACAGGGCCTGCTTACTGACCGTTACCTCAACGGTATCCCAACAGATTCACGCATGGCACGTGAGCATTTTCTGAAGAAAGAGGCGCTGACACCGCAGTTGCTGGAATACCTGAACGAACTGAAGAAAGAGGCTGACCTGCGCAATGAGACCATTGCACAACAAGCCTTACGATGGGTGCTCGCCCAGCAGGGTGTCACCAGCGTACTGGTAGGTGCCAGCAGCACCACGCAACTGGAGACCAACCTTGCTGTGGTTTGAATATCGTCAGTCCAACACACATGTCACTATCACTCCCCTACCCTAAAAATTCACTCCCCCCAAAAAAACTATTGTCTGTGAGTGACTCGGTATTGCAGGGGAGTGATGCCGGTGTGTTTCTTAAAGAGTTTTGAGAAATACGAATGGTCGTCATATCCCAAAGAGTGAGAAATCTGCTTCACGGGAATATCAGAAGCAATAAGCTGCAGTTCGGCAGACTCCATCTTCTTTCTCGTAATGTAGTTATTTGGCGTTGTACCCGTCTGCAGACGAAACATACGTATAAAGTGATCTTTCGACATGAAAG
Organism: Prevotella sp.; assembly: GCA_016281055.1. Classification (GTDB taxonomy): domain Bacteria; phylum Bacteroidota; class Bacteroidia; order Bacteroidales; family Bacteroidaceae; genus Prevotella. The sequence continues at coordinate 89,283 of JAEEHW010000134.1, read as the reverse complement.
ACATCTCTGCAAGTGCAGCAATGTCTATATCCGTGTCCATATGTCTGCGAATATATGTGATGGCATTATGTATGCGACTGTCACTGATATTGTTTCGGGGAGTTGCATACTTGAGAAAACGCGACATCAGTATTAGCAATATGCCTTGTGATTCCAACCGCTCGCATGGAGGCTGACTTATGCCTTGCTGAAGATATGCAAGCAAGGCATCATGATTATCATAGCTCTGGGGATCTGACTGCGGCAGACTGATTTTCGTGTTCAGCATTACAAGCCGTTCCATCAACTGCTGGTCAAGAGCCTCCGCCTTAATCTCAAACGGGAACGTCAGTTCTTCAAAGATTCCAGACGTTCCATCCGGTGTTTCATACACATGCACATAGAGATGCGAAAATATCGATGTGCATACATCACTGTGCATGACATGCGCAGGAATAAGATACAGATGCCCCTCACTGAGTGTCTTTATACCATCGGGCATCAATACCTGTGCCGTACCTTTAGTAACATAATACAAACGTGCAAACGGACTGCGCACGTTCTTCCAGTTCCAGTCGCCGTCGTGATGACAGCAACCGGCATGAAGTATCATGAGGTGAGAGAGGTTATAGTTCATAGTTCATAGTTTTTTGCAAAAGTAACAAAAAAACTTTTAACCCACGCATATAATACAACAAAAACGTGCTTTAATTGTAAAATAACGACATTTTGCATTGAAAAGATTGCATAAAAAGGGGAAAATATATAACTTTGCGGAAAACTAACTAATGAAATCACATGAATAAAAAAGTTTTCTTATTTTTTTTAGCAATGTTGTCTGTACTCGGAATATGGGCACAGGGGATTGACACACAGTTGTCGCGCCATAATTTCTTCTATGCCGGGCAGAGCAAGCAACGACGCATGTTCATCGTAAAGGACGGACAGGTGAGCTGGGCATACGACGACCAGTTGAAGAAGGGAGAAATCAGCGATGCAGTGCTGATGAGCGACGACAATATACTCGTGGCGCATCAGTACGGCATTGCCGAAGTAAATCAGGCAAGCCAGACGGTGTGGCATTACGATGCACCGGAAGGCACAGAGATACACACCATTCAGCCGATAGGCCGCAGCCACGTGGTGTTTGTGCAAAACGGCAAGCCTGCCAAGGCGGTGGTGATGGAGATACCGTCATGCCGCATAGTCCGTGAGTTTGAATTGCCGGTAAACGACAAGAGTTCGGTACACGGACAGTTCCGCAATGCACGTCTGACACAGCGCGGCACCCTGCTCATAGCCAACATGTCGCTGGGCTGCATACACGAGTATAACAGCAACGGACAGGAGGTGGACCGCTGGACGGGCTTCCTGCCATGGTCTGTGCAGGAGCTGCCTAAGGGCAACCTGCTCATTACCGGCAGAAAGGGCCTTATACAGGAGATTAACCGCCAGGGACACGTGATGTGGCAGATGAATACCACCGAGTTTGGCGTTACGCAGCCACAGAAGACTGTGCGCCTGAAGAACGGCAACCACATAGTAAACAACTGGTACAACGAGTGGAACAAGACTCCTATGGACACCCTGAATGCTCCTGTGCAGGCAGTGGAGGTTGACAAGGACGGCAAGGTAGTGTGGCAGCTGAGGGCATGGAAGAACCCTGACCTCGGACCTTCCACCACCATACAGCTGCTCGACGAGGCCGTGAAGCGCGAGCGACTGTTCTTCGGCGAGTTCAATGCGCAGAAGCCTAAGCTCTTCGTAGGTCCTAACGAGCCTATTGGCAAGGGCAAGGGCATACACCCGGGCAGGGTGGCATGGGTTCACGCTCCGGGCGTTGCCACATGGGACGGACACACCGGACTGTGGGTGGAGGACCGCTGGAACGATCAGGCAAAGGCTGATGCACTGATACGTGAGGGCGTGATGCAGCTGACGGGCGAGACCAGCCCCAAGAAGGCATGGCAGGCTCTGTTCAAGCACTTCAACAAGGAGCACAAGCGTGGCAACCGTGGCTATAAGAAAGGCGAGATGATTGCAGTGAAACTGAACATGAACAATGCCATTACGCACCACGACACCATAGAACTCAACTCGTCGCCGTTCACCACGCTGGCACTTGTGCGCTCACTGGTTCACGACGGCGGCGTCAGGGAGCAGGACATAGTGCTGTGCGAACCCAGCCGTGCCATCACTGACAGCATATATAACAAGGTGTACCGTGAGTTTCCACATGTACGCATGATAGACAACATCGGCGGCAGCGGACGTGAGAAGTGCGAGTATTATCCCGAGCAGATAGTCTATTCTGTAGATAACGGCAAGATGGCTCACGGACTGGCAACGTGCATAGCGGATGCCGACTACCTTATAAACTCTGCACTGCTCAAGACTCATTCCGGCCCCGGCGTTACCCTGACAAGCAAGAACTGGTATGGTGCCACCGACATCAACCTGTTGTGGCGACAGAATGCGCACAACAACATAAGCCAGGACAAGCGCAGCGGCAAGCCTAACTACAAGACGTTTGTTGACTGGATGGCACATAAGGACATGGGGCAGAAAACCTTGTTGTTCCTTATTGACGGCACATACGGTTCACGCGACGTAAACGGTGCGCCCAATCCTAAATGGATGAAAGAGCCGTTCAACGGTGACTGGGCTTGTTCGCTGATAGCATCGCAAGACGAGGTGGCGTGTGATGCCGTGGGCATGGACATCATAATCAACGAATGGCCTGAATTCCAGAGCCTGAACTACTGCGATGAATACTTGCGTGAGGCTGCCTCTATCCCCAATGCTCCCAGCGGTACCACATATATGCAACAGGGCAAGGCTCTCAACGAGCCACTCGGACTCTTTGAGCACTGGAACAAAGAACACCGCTATACAAAGATTGAACTGAAATACAAGAAACTATGAGAAAGGGTGTATGCACATTGTGTCTGCTCCTGTGCCTTGCAAACACAATGGCACAGGTCAGGGATGCTTTCAGCGGTATATTACCGGTGACAGACAGCAAGATGATGCGCAGTCTGAATGGCAACTGGTCGCTGAAGGTATATGAAAGAAGTGACTCCTCCTCCTGCAAGGAGGGAGTCATCCCTGTGCCTGGCTGCTGGGAGGCATACGGTTTCAGCAAACCAAGTTATGACAAAGCGCTCGATTTGACAGGAGAATACACTACCACCTTCATCGTGCCGCAGGAATGGCGGGGGCAACGCATAGTGTTACGCTTTGACGGCGTACTGTATGGCTACGACCTCTTCATCAACGGACATGAGGCTGGCTCATGGCGGTCGGGATACAACACTGCCTTGTTTGACATCACGCCATATATAAACAAGAAAAAAGAGGAACAGCAACTCAGACTGCACGTCATGACACGCTTCCCCGGCAGTGACTTCGACTATAATGACGACTGGGCTCCTTGTGGCATATTTCGCGACGTAACACTGATGGCAGTGCCTGAGACTCACCTCAGTGACCTGACGATAACCACGAAGAATACTGGCGAGGTCAGTGTCAAGGCCAGCATAGCCAATGCCGACCGCCACACCACCGTCAGCCATGAGATTCTTGATGCAATGGGAAACGTGGTGGGAACAGACAGAGTAGGACACCCTTTGTTGTGGACTGCCGAGACACCTAATCTCTATACGCTGCGCACCACACTGCAGCGCAAGGGGAAACCACTGCAGGTGTTTGAACACAAGTTCGGTTTCCGCGAACTTACCATCGACGGCAACATACTGAAACTCAACGGCAAGCCCATAAAGCTGCGTGGTGTGACGAGCCACTCTACTGACCCTGTTACGGTGAAAGTCATTGACGAAGCTTCCATCTTACGCGACATGAAGATGATGAAGGAGGCCTCCATCAACTATATCCGCACGTCGCACTATCCGCGTGAACCGCGTTTCTATGAACTGGCAGACTCGCTCGGCTTTTACATTATCGACGAGGTGCCCTTCGGTTTCGGCGACAAGAACCTTTATGACTCCACCTATTATGAGGTGCTGCAGCAACGTGCGCAGGCCACCATACGCCGTGACAAGAATCACCCCTCGGTGCTTATCTGGAGCCTTGGCAACGAGAATCCGCTTACCGACATCTGCATTAGGCTGGGCGATTACGTTAAGCAGGAACTTGACCCCACACGCCCATACTGCTATCCGCAGGTGGGCAGTTACTTCCGCCGTTTCTTCGAGGGCGACAATGCAAAGGGATTCCCCTCTGCCGCTCCTATATATGCGCCTCACTATCCCACTACTGGTCAGATTGCCGGCTTCTACCAGCACCTTGACCGCCCAGTCATATTCACGGAATACTGCCACACGCTCGGCATATCTTTTGAGGATCATGACCGCCAGTGGGAAATCATCGAGCGCACCCCGGGCATTGCCGGCGGCAGCGTGTGGGAATGGGCAGACCAGGGCATGCCGTTCAGGGAACGACTCAACAGCCGCTATGGTTATGAAGAACGTGTGTTCACCTCTGAGGACGGAGGCTTTGAGATGTACGGCAACAAGGGCACTGACGGACTGGTGTATGCTGACCGCACGCCGCTGCCAAACTATTATGAACTGCAGCGCAACTATGCACGTGCTTTCGTCAGCAGCGTTTCCGGCGACACGCTGACCATAGTCAACCGCCACGACTTCCTCGACCTGAAGGACAACGTGACCTTCGACTGGTCTATGATGGCTTATTCCAATTCAGATGTTGACTCGGTGATGTTCGACAGTTTCTCGCCACAGTGCGCACCCCACGACAGCGTGAAGGTGGCGCTGCCGCTGCCCCACTTCTCATCCTTATCCATACTGCGCTTGGACATCACCGACAAGGACGGCAATACGTTCCTGCAACAGCAGTTTGCAAGGAACATCCCACATCTCTCCGACGTGGAGCTGAAGTCTGAACCCATGACAATTCCGGAGTTTCTCATACGTGTGGGGCGCAAGCCCACCATGGCAGAGATGCTGAAGGTAAAGGGCCAACGCATAGAGCGTTATCTGCAGACTCTTGACAATACATTTGTCAGGGCCTTCATCAAGACAGGCAAACAGCCTGACGGCAGCCTGAATGTTGACTACACCCTCACCCCCGACAACACCGACCGCTTCCTTTCCGAACTCGGCATAGCATGGCTGCTGCCCCCGGAAATAGACCGCGTGCAGTGGCTGGGCATGGGTCCGCTCGCCTCTTATCCCGGCCGCAACCATTCCAACAATTACGGCATCTGGGCACTGCACAAGGACGACCTCTACTTCGAGGGCAACCGCATGGGCGTTGATGCAGCCTTCCTCAGCGACAAGGACGGCAACGGCATCTTGGTAGTTGGCGACAGCCTTAACATGAATTTCGAGCAGACAGACCGCGGCATCGTCGTTACCGTCAATGCTGCCGTGTCAGGACAGGGGCCGAAGTTCTCGCGCACAGCCTTCCCCGTCATATCCAAGAATGTAGGCACGCTGCATGGCAACTTCCGTATCTGCAGGGTCAGCGGCGGCAAACTGCCACAGGCGCTTGGCCACCTGTTTCTTGACCCCGTGGAGATACGTCAGCCACAGCGCCGTTTCCTCACACAGTACGACACATATTTAATGAAATATAATGACATAGTATCAGATAATGAAAAGTAAACTCTTTACGGCTTTCACAGCCATGTCCGTGTGTGCCGCAGCATATGCACAGACCGACAACCAGCAACTGCAGGAGATAGTGGTCACCGGCACCCGCAGCGCCACCGACATCAGGCACCTGCCCATGACCGTGACGGTCATCGACCGTCAAGCGCTTACCGTGCAGCATCAGTCCAACATATTGCCCACTGCCATGCAGCAAGTGCCGTCGCTCTTCGTCACCAGCCGCGGAATGATGGGCTACGGCGTTTCTACAGGCGCCGCCGGCGGCATCAGCATGCGCGGACTTGCAGGCGGTGCTGGTCAGATGCTGGTGCTTATCGACGGACATCCGCAGTATCAGGGCGTGTTCGGACACCCCATCTCCGACAGTTACCAGACCCTCATGGCTGAGCGTGTGGAGATAGTTCGCGGCCCGGCCTCCGTGCTCTATGGCACCAATGCCATGGGAGGCGTGATGAATATCGTCACACGCCAGGCAAGGCAGGAAGGCGTATTTACCAACGTCAGCCTCGCCGCCGGCAGTTACGGCACGGTGCAGGCAGAGGTCTCCAACCAGATAAGGAAGGGACGCTTCTCATCCACCGTGGCAGCACAATACGGCCGCACCGACAACCACCGTCCCAACATGGGCTTCGAGCAATACGGCGGCTACGTCAAACTGGGTTATGACATCAGCCAGCACTGGAACACCTACCTCGACCTCGACCTCACCCATTTCAATGCCAGCAACCCCGGCGAGGTTGCCAACCCCAAGTTGGAGAACGACCAGTGGATTACTCGCGGCGCCGCCAGCCTCGTGATAGAAAACCACTATGCCAACACCAGCGGTGCGCTGAGCATCTACGACAACTTCGGACGTCACAAGATTAACGATGGCTACAACGCCAACGGCGGCAAGCCGCAGACAGACCTCTTCCGCTCCAAGGATGCCGTGGCAGGCTTCTCGCTCTATCAGAGCGCCCACCTATTCAGTGGCAACACCGTCACCGCAGGCTTCGACTACCAGCACATCTACGGCAACGCCTACTATACCAACCGTGAGACTGGCGAGGTGGTGACCACCCCGCAGCGCAAGATGCAGAGCTGCCATTCACATGAGAACGAAGTCGCAGGCTATGTGGATTTCCGTCAGGAACTGGCACCGTGGCTCACCCTTGATGCCGGTCTGCGCTACGACCACCATTCCGTTGCCGGCGGCGAGTGGATACCGCAGGGCGGCATCGTGATACGTCCTGTCACTACGGGCGAAGTAAAGTTCATGGCAGGCAAGGGATTCCGCAACCCCACCCCAAAGGAGATGTTCCTCTATAAGTCAGCCAACGAAGAACTCAAGGCCGAGCGCCTGTGGAACTATGAACTGTCGTGGCGCCACAACCTGAAAAGCCTCACCTACGCCCTCAACCTTTTCTATATCAAGGGCGACAACATGATTCAGACCGTCACCACCGACGGAACGCCAAAAAACATCAACACCGGCGAGATAGAAAACTACGGTGCCGAACTGGAAGCCTCATACCGCATCAGCTCCCACTGGGGCGTAAGTACCAACCATGCCTTCCTCCACATGAAGAACAAGGTCATTGGCGCCCCCGAATACAAGGGATTCCTCGGTGTTGACTATTCCTGCAATAAGTGGACAGCCACCGCAGGCCTTATGATGATAAACAACCTTTATACTATGATAGGCGCGACAGAAGAGAAAGAAACCTTCTGTCTCCTCAACGCTTCTGTAGCCTACCGTGTGAACAGTATGCTGCAGTTATGGGCCCGTGGAGAGAACCTCCTTGCCCAGCGCTATGAGATTAACAAGGGCTACCCCATGCCGCGTGCCACCGTCATGGCAGGCGTGGACGTACGCTTTTGAAAAATCCCCTTGGCTTCACACGACCTCTGCTTGCGGTCGCAATAACGCTCGCACTGCATGCAGATGTCGTAGCCAAGCAGGGCACCAAGAATGAAGTCCTCCTCCGGCGACAACTGGTTGAGCGGGCGCACCACTATCATGCGTATGGCATCCAGGCACTCCCTGCGTCCGAAGAACAGGTTGACGTTGTCGCCCTGCAACGGTGACACCACATAGTCTATGCCCTGGCGCTCCAGCCGTTCCACGGCATAGTGCATATACTTCTTGTTGAAGGTATATAGCACCATGCGGCGCACGCCCTTCTGATATTCGTATATGTGGTTCATCAATACGCGCATCGGAGCATCAGAGCCGATGGGAGCATCTATTTTGTTGTCGCTGTATGGATTCATTACTTTAGCTTTTAAAAATTCATAATGACTGACCGATTGCAGCCACCCACGCATCTATGCGGCCAGCGGTCTTGCCCTCCTCGTTGTCGTTGTCGAGTGCCAGACCTACGAACTTGCCGTCAATCACGGCCTCTGAGTCATCATAGCTATATTCAGAAGCATCAACGGCACCGATGATGTTTGCGCCAGCCGCCTTTGCCGCATTGTAAATCTCTGCCATGCCACCGCAGAAGGTGTCGGAGTACGATGCCGAGTCGCCACAGCCGAAGAGTGCCACTGTCTTGCCGCTGAGGTCAGCGCCTTTCAGCACTTTCAGTCCGTCATACCAGTCATCCTGCACCTCGCCAGCGCCCCATGTGGACGTTCCGAGAATGAGGTTTTCGTTCTCTGCTATCACGTCAGCAGTGAGGTCGCTGACACTGATTGCCTCAGTACCGAGTTTTGCAGCGATGTCGCCAGCAATTCCTTCGCAAGTTCCCGTAGAACTGCCAAATACTACAATAGTCTTTTTCATTTTCTTTCTTTTTTAACGTTAATATTTTGGATAAAGGATGGATTGATGAAAGCTGAAGGTTTGCTTGTTTTACTAATAAACATTCCTCCTTATTCCCTCCAACCTTCTTCATTTCTGAGTGCAAAGTTACTGCTTTTCCCCCTTCCCCACAATACCTAAAAATGAGGTTTTTATCATGCCGTCTGCGATGCCCAGAATAACAATTTAGGTATTTTATTTGTATAATTGAAGAATTAAAGAATTGAAGAGTTGAAGGGTGGATTGATGTTTTTGGATGAAGGGTGGATTGATGAAAGTTGTAGGTTTGCTTGTTTTACTAATAAACCTTCCTTCTTCTTTCTTCCCAATCAATTTTACTTTCAGAACCTCACATATGCTGTAAGGCTGCCCCTGTGCTCTCTGTGAGCATCGGGATTAACGGAAATCATAGGGGCGGTGGAGGTATAGCCTATGGTACCGGTATATACAGCGTCTGTCAGACGGTCGCCGCTGGCTGAATAATAGCTTGCCGACAATCCTACGGTGAGGTGAGCGAGACTGTGCTCCCATGAGAGGGAAAGAGCGAACTTCGTCAGGTCTGCCACACGATAGGCGTAGGGTGCGAAAGCCTGCTGAAAGTCGAGGTGCTTCACCTTGGTGTTCTGCATCAAAACGTCGTAATGGTGCGAACCTACGGTGCTCTTGCCATAGCGGAGTGACATGGCAAGCACATCGCGGCGACCTGCCTGCCAGCCGGTTTCAAGTCCGACGTAAGGCATGGAGGTATTCACCTTTATGCTATACACGCCGCCGAGGTATTTCTCTTCATAGCCGTTGGCTGACATCCCGCCAAGGACAGTGAGTGAAAGCCTGCCGAACTGCCTTGAGACACTCAGCGAGACATCAGCCGTGTTCACATCCCTGACATAGTTCTGCTGCGAGTCGATGGTGCGGAAGTCATAACTGTTGTAGTCGGCATTGGCAAGATATTCCTCTATTATGTTCTCATAGCCCTTGCGAGCCTCAATGCTTGCACTGGCACCCAGCGTGACCGTCCATCTCTCATCCGGTTGCCACGCAAGCACCATCTGTGGCTCGATGATGCCGGTTCGGCTCTCATAAAGGTTGTATATATCGCTCTCCTCCGTCGCCATGCTGTGGTGGGTATATCCTAACGAGGCATGCAGCCGCAGGGCTTTTGATGCAGGTGAGAGATATTGCAGACGTGCGGTGAACTCGTCTATGTAGAACATACGAGCCTTGCCAAACGACACTGCACTCTGGCGTGTATCGTAGAGTCCGAAGCCATAGCACACGAAGAAGCGGTCCTGCTGTCCCGGACGCCAATAGCGCAGTTGCTCATGCTGTTTGTTGCGCCCGTAGCCGGCACTAAGCATCACGAGGTGCTGCCCCAGTTGCTTAGTTGCTCCGGCGGTAAAGCGCAGCCATGTGGTGTTGTTCAGCGCACGAGGATCAGTAAGTCGCCACGACTGTTCGCCGTAGAACGACATACGCGCCCCCAGCGTCCATGTGTTGATGCTGAAGGAGTATGCGCCCTCGGCATAGTAGCTGTCAAACTTAAAGTCGCCGCCGCATGAATCTGTAGAGATGTAGGGCAAGTATAGTTCGGGCATACGCATGGCGCTCCACCCGATGTTGCGGTGTTTGCCGCGCGCATACTGTATGCTGCCCGAGAGGGTTCCGCTGTGCGGCGTGACGTAGGTGCCACTGGCTCCTATGCGCCAGTCGGTAGTGCCTGTGCCCTCATAGTGCATGAAGTCGCCGTCGCTGTCAGAGCCCGCCACACCGGCATATACCAGTCCCTGCAACGCTGTGGTATCGCCCACAAACTGCTTTGTAGCAAGCCATGCAGGGTTATCCGTCAATGCATTGTGACTGCTGCGGTCGGCAGTGGCGGCAAATGCGGTCTGCCGCTGTTCTGCTGGTGAGAGCGACAGACTGACAGGCTCCTGCGCCGCTGCGTACGTTGCTGCAACCACGCAAATCATTATATATATTATACGTTTCATTCGTTATTCGATGTTTTTGTTTGTTTAAGGAGTTAAGGGGAGTTAAAGGGAGTTATCACTCTGCTGCGCTCCGTTAAGGAGTTAAAGGACATTACGTTTTACTTATCCATTAGTCTGACACACATGTCCCTTAACTCCTCTAACTCCCCTTAACTCCCCCTATCTCCCCCCTATAAATTAACATACAGTTCCAGTCCGAAGTACGGGTCGTGCCATTCGCGTTTCGTAATGCTTGTGCCACTTACGTATGCCGGACTCACGTCGAGTAGTCCGTTGACGAAGAACGACAGTTTCGTGCCGCGTTTGAATTCCTTTGTGGCCTTGATGTTCCACAGCAGCGAAACAGGTTTCTTCGTCAATGCATATTTGGCAGGATCGAGCGTCTGCTTGAAATAGCGCACCACTGGGTCGTCGGCAGCTATGAGGGTGCGCATGGCATCATCCATGTCATGCACCAGTCCGTCGGAATCAATGTATTTCACCGGCACCATGTCGTGAGTGTCCTTGTACTGCGAAGAGTTATACCACACTATCTGGAAGAAGTTTGTTATGAAGAGTTTGAACATCGGTATGTGGGTGTTGAACCATACGTTTGAGTTGAACCTTGAATACACCGTGCGCGCATCGCGGTCGTATATGCAGACGTATGGATATTCCTTGCCGCCTATTCTGACGTCGGGATAGTAATACTCAGGCAACGACGAGGCATACTCCGTCTTGTAGTATGCACCGTTTACCTCCACCGTTGTCAGCAGGCTCTTTATGCGTGGGAAGATGATGCGGTACTCCAGTCCGCGCTTCGTCACCTTGCTTGAGTTCTGCACACGACTCGCCGTAGTAAAGACTGTGTATCGCTCATGCTCGTAATCCTCCTTCTGCGGAGTGCGGCCGCTGATGTCCACGCCTTCGCGCAGTGTCTGATACAGGTCATAGGTTAGCGGCATGTATTGCCTGAAATACTCGAAGCCATGGTCTGACTTCTCATAGAATCCCGTCAGCGACAGGCTGAAGCCCCTGTAGTCCAGGTCATATCCCACCTCAAACTTATGGTTCTTGTTGGCCTTGAGTTGCGTGTTGGTCACGTCAAAGATGTTTGTATATGTTATCAGGTGGCGGTATTGCGGGTCATAGGTGTAGGCATTGAGCATGTAGAAGTCCTTGTATAGCTTCTCCGGATAGAGATAGTCGAGCGTGGGCAGTTTGCTCTCCGTGCCGTAGCCCATGCGCAGCGTGTGCTTCCACTGCGCACCATAGGTGTATGACACATTCATGCGCGGGTCTGCCAGCACACGGCGGTGCAGGTAATAGTCTGAAGGCAGGTTCATCATCTCGGTCAGTCGTCCGCCCAGTGACAGCGTGACGACGTTGCGCTGCCTGTCATCATATATGAAGTCGGCCTGCATGTAGGCTGCCCCCGTGCCCAGCGACGGTATGGCCCAGTTGGGGCGCGGGCGCATGTATGAGTTGTCGTAGGGAAACGGCGGTCGCGTCTCGTCTTCTATGACAGCCCCCTGTCCGTGGTTCTTCACGTTGGTGTATTCCAGACCATACTGCATGTTAAGCATCGTGTGCCTCATGAGCGCAAGGCGCGACACGGCATTCAGCTGCGCATAGATGTTGAGTGGCTTGTTGTCGATGTAAAAGTCGCTGTAATACTTGCGCGGCAGGTATATGCCCTCGTGCTCGCCCTCCTCATGGGCCAGCGGCACGTTGAGCGGACCTGTGCCAGATAGCACCATGCGGTGGCGCGTAATGCGGTCGCGGGTATAGTCTGCCTGCAATACCATCTCCAGCTGGTCCATCCACGGCTTGCCCAGCGTCAGCCCACCCTTCAGCATCAGCGCCGTGCGCGAGTAGTCGGCCTTGTATAGCTCGTCATACTCGTATGTCAGTTCGTCTTTCTTCATTTTGCTGACGGTCAGCGTCTGGCTCAGGCGCGCATCAAGGTTGAGCCTGTATGCGCCCAGCATCAGCTGGTTATTGTAATACAGCTGTCCCGTCAGTCGTGAAAACTTGTCCATCTCCTCGCGTATGTCGTCGATAGAGTGCAGGAAATCCAGTCCGGCATGCAGTGTGCCGGCCTTTTCTCCAAGGCGGAATCCCTTGCCCACGTATGCCAGGGTGTTCTTCAGGTCGCTTTTCAGTCGGATGCGCAGGGGTGTTACGCCGTGCTTCGACTGTATGCTTATCATGCCGCTTGATAGGTTGCCGTAGCGTGCCGACGATATGCCGCGCGTAAACTCCACGCTCTGTATGTGGTCGGTGGAAATCATGCGCATGTCGGCACCCTGGTTCATGCCCGTGCGACTCTTTATCTCGCCGTCGCTGCTGCCCGACGAGTTGGAGGTCACGCCCACGAGCTGCGTGCGCACGCCGTCGTTGGTCATCGGTGCGCCGTCGGTCACCACGCCCACGCCGAGCGACGTGTTGGCATCCGTGCCCACCTGTCGCGACGATATCTGCGAAAACTGTGTCAGGTTGTTCTCCTTATACACCGAGCCGGGCAACAAGAGCATCACGTCGGCCAGCGACGTGGGCTGTATGTACTCCAGCGCCGTCTCGTCAACAAGTACCTTGCCCATGCGGCTTTTCTTTGCCATCACCTGCAGTTCGGGCAGGGCGAAGCTGTTGTTCTTCAGGGTCAGACGGATGTCAGCCATGCCCTGCGATGCCGTGAAGGTATGCTTCGTGGTTGCATATCCGAGGCATTCCGCCTCTATTACCTGCTTGCCCACTGGCACGCCGTGCAGTTCGAAGCGTCCGTTGATGTCGCAGACGGTCTTTAGTTCCTGCGAATTAATACTCACGATGGCGAAGCTTGCCGCCTCGCCATCGTGTTCTGTATATACCCTTCCTCTCACCGTGCACGTCTGGGCATCTGCCGCCAGCGTGATGATGGCGAGGAGGAGAGAGAGTAATAGTCGGGTTATCATTTCTTTTTATTTTTTAGGAGATAAGGAGGAGTTAGAGTGGTTTTAGGGGAGTGATAGAGAAGTGATAGTGGAGTGATAAGAGAGTGATAGTGACATGTGTATTAGACTTTGCGGACAGGCAAAATGCAATGTCCCTATCACTCCCCTTTCACTCCTTTTCTACTCCCCTTTCACTCCCCAAAACTTGCATTATGCATTATCATGCGGAGCCAATTGTGCATTGTGCATTATGCATTGTGCATTATTTTATTCTCCAACCAAGAGGGAATGCTGTCTGATACTTGCCGGCGGCCTTGCGCTCGTTCACGTCCTCCATGTCCTCAGAGCTGTTGTTGGTATCCTGATAGAAAATCTTGTCGCCAACCTTTATCTCCTTGCGGATGCAGAGTTCCTGACGGTGACAGCCGTTTACAAGGAACTTACCCTCGTCAACCACCACTGGGATGCAGCGTGTCTTCACGTCCTGCGGCACATCGCTGGTCTGTATGCCGTCAAGAATCTTGCTTGTCTCAACCGACCAGATTACGCTCTCCACGTCGCCTTCTTCTGTGGTCTGTGTGAACTTGCTTGCGTTTGCAGCAATGAAGGCATCGATGGTCTCCTGCTTGCCGTCAGCAAGGCGGAAGATGAGCGGACTTACATAGCCGCGTGGCTGGAAGAAGAAACCGTAAGAGTCGCCGTTCTCTGATATCAGCACGTTTGGCACATCAGGATTGTCCACGTCGCTTGCATCTGGACCGTAGTATATCTCGTAGTCAGCACCAGAGAGGTCAACGGCATGGTCATAAGCAATCTCTACGTCGTTGACTGTCGTAACCACCTCTGCGTGGTTCACTGCAGTGAAGGCAATGACCAGTTTCTCGCCTGGAGCCACTGCCACGTCGGTGCCGTTGCCAGGGATGGTGATGAATCCACCGATAGGCACACGGTTTGGATAGAATGAGTCATACCAAGGCTTCTTGTCCCACCATGAGATGTGCTGTGTCACGGCAATGCAGATACCGTCTGCATAGAGAGTTTCGTTTGTTGGGTTGAAAAGTACGATGTACTGATCGGGGTGCATCATGCGACCAGAGTTTGTCTCACCGTTGAAGAACACCTCAGAGAAGATGAAGTCCTGGCCCAGCGCACTCATCGGCAGCGACGTAACCTTGCCGTCAACCACCTGCAGGTCTTGTGTCAGTGCCACGTTCTCCATAACCATAGCCATCTTCACGTCCTCACCCTGCTCGTTCTTCACAGTCTTGCTGATAGAGATGTTGTAAGTACCTGGGGCGATTGCAACGTTTGCCTTACCCTCAGCATCGAGCGTAAACGACTTGGCATCCTGGTTGCGCACGTCGGTGAACATCACCTCTGTACCCTCCAGGGCACTGAGTTCGAGCGTGCCGTCAACGGCAGGGGCTGCGTTAAACACTACATTGATAAGACGCTGTGCGTCATCGTCGCTGCTGCACGCAGCAAGTACCAGCGGGCACGCAAGTGCCAGCACGGCGAGTTTCCTGAAAATCTTTTTCATTTGTCTAATTTTGTTTTTGTTTGTCTAATTTTGTTTGGGAAAAATAGTCTTTCTTACGTTAATGTCATTTGATTACTTTGTTTCTTCTGCTGTCTGGGCATGCTTTTTGCACTGATGGCCTTCGCCTTCCTTCTTGCAGTGGTGACCTTCGCCCTCGGCGTGCTTGCACTGATGGCCTTCACCTTCCTTCTTGCAATGGTGACCTTCGCCTTCTGCGTGCTTACACTTATGGCCTTCGCCTTCTGCTTTTTTCTTGCAGCAACCCTGACCTTCAGCGTGCTTACACTTGCAACCACCAGCCTTGGCCTCTGTTGCTGTGTAGTTAATCTTTGCGAAAGCCTCCACGAGTTTGTCGGTGCTGGTCTTGTCTGCATCATACTCAATGGTGACAGTCTTTGTCTCCAAGTCTGTCTTGATGTCCTTCACGCCCTTCTCAAACTTCAGTCCCTCCTTGATGCGGTTCTCGCAGTTCTGGCAGTGCATCTCAGGTGCGGTGTTGAATACTACGGTCTTGATGTCTTTTGCAAAACCTGTGGCTGCAATCATCATGGCAGCCATAAACATTCCAATTTTCTTCATTTTGTTTTTTGATGTTTTTATTTATTGATTAATTATAAGCTATAAGGAGTTAAGGAGATAAGGAGTTAAGACATTACGCTTGCATATTCATCAGTCTAACGCATTTGTCCCTTTCACTTCTTTTCTACTCCCTTTTCACTCCCCTATCAATCCTTAATACTCCCTATATCTTTTTCCAGTTGAAGCGTATGCCAATGTAATACATTGCTCCGCGCATAGGTCCCCATACCACTGTGGAGTCGAACGTGTCGCCCCACGGATTGTCAGCACCGATGACGGGGTTCTTCTGCTTGAAGCCCGTGATGTTCTCGCCACCCGCATATATGGAGAAGTGACGGAAGTAGCGCGTCACCTGTGCATTGAGTTGTTCGTAGGCCTTAAACTCCGTGCCCCACGACTGTGTGCCGTCAGCGTTCTGATAGGCAGCAGGCATACGTCCGCCGCCGTTCAGTTGAAGCGTGAGGTCAAACTGCCATTTCCCCAGTCCGGGCTTGTACGACATGGTGAGCAGTCCCTTGTAGCGGTTTGTCAGCGGTTTCTCCATCAGCAGTCCGCCATAGGTGCACTTCACGTTTGTGCGGCGATATGCGGCTGTTGCCGTAAAACCTCTAAAGAACGGATATGTAGCATCCACCTGCCATGTATGCGAATATGAGTCGCCGTCAAGATTGCGAAACATCACAGCGTGTGGGTCAGTGTCCATGTCGATGACCATCTGGTGCAAGAAGTTCGTATAATAATACTCTGCATTGAGGTTCAGCGTCTTGCCGGCTACGGGTATGTTCCACTGCATGCTGATGCCGTAGTTCCATGCCTCCTCCTGGCTTATCCGCTCACTTACCAGCAGACTGCGGCTGCTTGCCAGCAGGTTGTTGTTCTCTGCCAGCACATGCGGCGTGCGGTAGCCCTTGCCCACCGATGCGCGCAGCGACACAATGCTGCCCGGCGCCCACTTCACATGTGCGCGTGGTGTCCAGAACGTGCCATACACATTGCTATGGTCAATGCGCAGTCCGCACATGGCTGTCAGCGTCTCCCCCACTTTATATGTGTACTGCACGTATGCACCGGGGACGGTTTCTTTGGGAAGAAGTGAAAAGTGAGAAGTGAAAAGTGAAAAATGTGATGAACCTTCTTCACTCTTAACTCTTAACTCTTCACTAAAATAGTCATGATTAAGGCTAATGCCTGCCGACAGGCTGTGGTGCTCGCCGTAGGCGGCCTCATACATCAGCGAGGCATAGAAGTTCTTCTCGTTCACCTCATACTGTCTGTTGCCGTATGCGGCATCCTGCAGATGCAGTGAACCAGAGAGTATCAGCGCAATGTTGGTATTGTGCGAGTCGTTAAACAGAAGCGCATTCTTTGCAAAAGCCTCATAGCGGTCATTGTCAATATTTATAAGGTAAGGGTCGCACGCATGGTGACTGTCATGCCCTATCTGTCCGCCGCAACGTTTCTCCTTCATGCCCTTTATGCTGAACTGCAACATGTGGTGCGTGCTTTTATAAAACCAGCGGCTCATGGCACTGTATTGGCGCACCTTGGGCATATCTACAAACCCGTCCTTGTTGCTGTCGTGGGCAGAGTTCATGTCTTCGTAATGCAGCAGCAGCGCCGTGCGCCATTTCTTTCCAAGGTGCAGGTTGCCCTGGAAGTTCGCCTCCCATTTCCCCATAGTGTTGAGGAAGGCATTAGCCTCAAGAAACTGCGTTGCCTGCGGTTTCTTAAACTCCACGTTTATCTGTCCCGTGATGCTCTCATAACCATTCTTTACCGACGAGGCCCCCTTCGACACCTGTATGCTCTGCATCCAGGTGCCAGGCACATAACTCAAGGCGTAAGGCATAGCCGCGCCGCGATAGTTGGGAATGTTCTCCGTCAGCATCTGCACGTAAGTGCCAGAAAGTCCGAGCAACTTTATCTGCTGCGCACCAGTGGCGGCATCAGAATAACTCACATCCACCGAAGGATTGGTTGAGAAGCTCTCGCCGAGATTACAGCAGGCAGCGCGAAAAAGTTCAGTGGTGGAAATCATCTCAGCATTCACCGTGCCCTGATATTTCCTCACCGTGCCACCCTCCACGACCACGTCGCTGAGTTCCACGTCCTTTTGTCCTATGGAAGTACTGTCCTGCGCTGCTGTAAAAGAAGCAGGCAAGGTTAAAAAAACGCAAAAAAATGCTTTGCGTCCGAAATATTTTGCTTTATTGAAAAAAAACATATACCTTTGCAACGTCTAATTTTGTTTGGGATGCCATACAGGCCTTTGCGTTAAGATTTCCACGCTTTAGTCTTGTGGTATCCCTTTTTCATTTTGGTAGAGGATTGAAGAGTTGAAGAACTTAAGAATTGAAGAATTGAAGTTTTTTACCGCATGGCAACTTTCATTTTTCAATTTTTCCATCCTTCAATCTTCCTGCAACTTCAATTTTTCAATCTTTCCATCTTTCAATCTTATTGCGAGTTTGCGAGTGACAATGTTATCGCACGAAACAAATAGTGCATGTCATTCACCAGAATGGTGCACGTCTCTGATTTGCGAGTGACAATGTTATCGCACGAAGCAAACAACGAGTGTCTGCACAGCAGGCTCGTGGTCGCCTTAGCGAGTTTGCGAGTGCAAAGTTACTGCTTTTCCCCATTCCCCACAATACCTAAAAATGAGGTTTTTATCGTAGTGTCTGCGATGCCCAGAATAACAATTTAGGTATTTTATTTGGACGAATGGGCTTTTTTTCGTAATTTTGCAATGATGAACAATATTGAGGTACATAATTAAGAATACTTTAATATGAAAAATCACTCATTTACAAACCTTGCATCCTTCGGCAAGCGCATAGAACATTATCTTATTGGACAAATGCTAAAAGAAGGTCTTGATGTATATCTGCCAGTCGTTGATGACAAAGGTATCGATGCTGTTGTGCGCCGCCCAGATGGTACTTTTGTTGAAGTGCAGATAAAGGCACGCTCAAAGAATGTAATAGATGGTGATGCTGCCCTGTTTGCTGCTATCGAGCATGAACACCGTCCTAACTATTGGTTTGTTTTCTATTCAGAACGTTTGGGTGAAAATGGTACTATGTGGATTTTGTCATCTGCCGAATTTATCAAGGAGTCTGTGCAGAATAAAACGGGCAAAAATGCAGGAAAACGTACTATCTGGTTTAACGGTAAGAAAAAAGGGGTAGAGTATGTCAAGCCACAGTTTGAGAAATATATCCGCACTGATTTCCAGAGAATAATCAATGAATTGTCTGAATAATCAGAAATGTTAAATGTTCCCTTCTCTACATTTTTATATTTTATTCGTCACAGACAGCACATAACAGACTGGTTTACAGAAAGAAACAGAGGGCGTTGTAAAAGCTATCATATTACACTGTAAAAGCTATCATATTATAGTGCAATAGCTATCAAATTACATGGTAAAAGCTATCGTATTACAGTGCAAAGGATACTGATTACAAAAATGACGTGTTTTAGTACAAATTAATCAACTTTCGCAAGCTCTGCTTGCTTAGTGACTAATGGGAGTCTATAGTAGTTAAAAAATGACTGTAGTAATAGGTGAAAGTATTGTCTCTTAACTCCCTTTAACTCCCCTAAATTCTCTTAACTCCGCAAGGATGAAATAGTGTATCAGAACTATTCCTTAGAATTTCACCCTCACCTGCAGGTCGATGTCTGTCTGGTGGTTGGAATAGATGGTGCGCTCGGCTGTGCCGATGCTTTCACGGTCAAAGTAGTGTGTATGCCCTGCTTTGACCGTTGCCATGATATGCGAGGAGAGGTCTGCACGGAGCATCAGAGCAAGGCGGAGACCGTGGCCGTAATATGACGTAAAAGAGGGATTGTTAAGAATACTGCGCTCGTAGGCGTAAAGGCGTGAGTCGTAGTCGTCGGTATGGAAGTATGCTCCCATGGCGTATGCCCTCCATTGGGGAGCGAAGGCATAGCCAGACTGCAGCGAGGCGATGATGCCACTGGAATGGTTGTCGAAGGTGAGGCAACAGCCTTCTGTCTGCATGCGCAGTGACAGCCTGTCGGTCTGGTATGTTGCCGTAAGGCGTAACTTCTGGTCGGTGCGCCATGCGAGGCGCTTAGCACCGTTGGCGGTGACGTCGCGCTGGCGGCTGTTGGCACGGTAGCGCAGCGCAAGGGTCCATTCCCTGTGGGAAAGGGTGGCGCTGAGGCAGTTGTCCCATGAGTATGACGAGCCCGACACGCGGTATCGCAGCCAGGGGTAATAGGCGATGTCGGTGTAGGCCTCGATGGTGATGCGGGCAGAGGGGAGGTATCTCGCCGCGAGATACAGTCCGCTCTCGTTGTGCACGCTGTTGCCGCTGCTGAACGAGGAGCCGTTGAGGGCGTAGTATTGGTAGGCGTAGTAACGCTGCACGGCAGACAGCGTGAGGCGTTGCGCAGTGCGCCATGAAACGGTGTTGACGGTGGCAATGGCGCCCTGGTCGTTGAGGGCGGTCTCGCCGCTCAGCGTGAGGGTGCGCCAGCGCAGGCTGTAGTCGGCAGCGACATTCCAAAAGCGTGTGCCGTGCGGATGGTGCAGGCGGTAGAGGCGCGAGGCACTGACGGTGTCGGCAGGGCTGAAGGTGGGATTGAGCGTGCGGCTGAACGCCGTGTATGCCAATGACGCCCCGATGCTCCACTGCACCTTGGCGGTGAGTGGGGAGAGGTATCGCAGATGGGCAGCGAGGTCAGTCTGCATGGTGTTGTGCTTCTTCGCCATCTCGCTGCGCGTGCGGTGCTGGGGCGAATAGAGCAAGGAAGAGACTGATGAGGAGTCGGCGTTGAGCGTGGCATCAAGATACTGGCATGAGGCGAAAGCAGAGAGTTGGAGGCGCTTGGAGAAATCCACGCTTGCGGCAATGCCCTGGAAGTGCCTGCCGTCGCCAGCGCTGCCGTGGGGAGTGAAGGCGCTGGTGAGACGTCCGACAGACGAAAGCATGGCCTGCCTGCCCATCGTGAAACTGTTGTTTACGGTCAGTCCCATGCCGAACTGTGCGCGGAAATGCCCGATGATGATGCGGTTGAGATGTCCTATCCTGTTTGCGCTGACATTAAAGGAATAGGTGTCATAGCCCATGCCGTTGCCGTCAGTGCCGAAGGGTTCGCCGGCGGTCTTGCCGCCGGTGACGTTAAGGGCTGCATGGCTGCCCATCTTCACGCTATAGCGCAGGGAGTGCTTCACGGGGTCGCCGAGGTATGCACCGGCGTATCTGTTGCCATTAACCGACGACATGCCGGTATCGCCGGCACGGTAATACGTGGGGATGGATGCCGACAACAGCACGGTATGCTTCAGATGTTTCAAGGATTTCTGCAGTTGCTCGCGACTGTACCAGGGTAGGCGCTCCGCCTCGCCGACGACGAGGAAGGATGAAAGGAATGTGCGCAGCCTGTTGTCGATGGAAGGAATGAGCGCC
Source organism: Prevotella sp. (assembly GCA_016281055.1). GTDB lineage: Bacteria > Bacteroidota > Bacteroidia > Bacteroidales > Bacteroidaceae > Prevotella. Next base: position 68,396 of record JAEEHW010000134.1, on the reverse strand, counting down.
AGTTCGGTGATGGATTTCAGGTGTCCGTATTTCTCGCGGTACTCTATGATGTCATTGATGACATTGAGGTCAAGTCCGGGAATCTGCAGCAGTTGCGCCACCTCGGCGGTATTGACGTCAAGAGGCTCAGCCTGCAGTTCGGTCAGGTGTTCGTATGCCGTCTCGAAAGCAGCGGCGCCCTCGTCGCTGTTTTCGCACAACTCCTGCAGATATGCCTCCCAGTCAGTGTCATTGTCAGCGTATGCACACGCCACAGGCATCATCAGGAATGATGCAATGAAAATGTGTCGTACCACTAAGAGATATCTATATAAAGTCATTGTCTGTAGGTGTGTTTAAGCGTGCAAAATTACGAAAAAAGACTTATACAGCCAAATTTTTATCCAAAAAAGCGGTTGTTTTCTGTAAAACAATGATGGGAACACCCTCTGCAAGCATGGAGAAGCAACGCGAGATAGTGTTTTTTCGTATTTTTTTCTTGTAATTGAGAAAAAATTAGTACCTTTGCATTAATTTATGGTGGGGTTCTAACAGAACGGAGATTACCTGACAATAAAAAATGATCAAAACAACATAAAAACAATGAAAATTCTTTTAACAGGCGGTGCCGGATACATTGGCTCGCACACAGCAATCGAACTGGACAAGGCAGGACACGAAGTGGTTATCGTGGATAATCTTGTCAATTCAAAGGAGGAGGCAGTAAAGAGAGTAGAGAAGATAATAGACAAGAAGGTTACATTTGTCAATGCCGACGTGCGCGACCACGACGCCATGGACAACATATTCAAGACTCAGAAGATTGACGCAGTGATACACTTCGCCGGATTAAAAGCGGTGGGTGAGAGTTGCGTGAAGCCCCTTGAATACTACGAGAACAACATGAACGCCACGTTTGTGCTGCTCGACGTAATGAGAAACAACGGATGCAAGAACATCATATTCTCATCATCAGCCACGGTGTATGGCGACCCCGCCATCATACCTATCACAGAGGAATGTCCGAAGGGACAGTGCACCAACCCATACGGCCAGACAAAGTCAATGCTCGAGGAGGTGCTGAAGGACGTGCAGAAGGCCGACAACGAATGGAACGTGGTATTGCTGCGCTACTTCAACCCGATTGGTGCGCACAAGTCGGGACTGATAGGCGAGAACCCTAACGGCATACCAAACAACCTGATGCCGTATATCACTCAGACAGCCATAGGCATGCGCGAGGAGCTGGGAGTGTTTGGCAACGACTATGACACGCCAGACGGCACAGGAGTGCGCGACTACATACACGTTGTTGACCTCGCCACAGGACACGTGGCAGCACTGAAAGCCATAGAGAGGAACTGCGGACTTGCCATCTACAACCTCGGCACTGGCCACGGTTACTCCGTGCTCGACGTGGTGAAGGCCTTTGAGAAAGCCAACGGACTGAAGGTGCCCTACTCCATCAAGCCACGCCGCCCGGGCGACATCGCCACCTGCTACTGCAACCCGGAGAAGGCAAAGAAGGAACTGGGATGGGAGGCACAATACGGCATAGAGGACATGTGCCGCGACTCATGGAACTTCCAAAAGAACAACCCTAATGGACTCTAACATACTCCCCTTGATTGGGATGACACAGGGCGAACTGCGGAACGCCGCCAAGGAACTGGGCATGCCCGCCTTTACCGGCGGACAGATAGCGCAGTGGCTATACACTTCACACATAAAATCGATTGAGGACATGACCAACATATCGAAGAAAAACCGTGGAGTGCTGACTGAGCATTACCAAATAGGGGCAATGGAGTATGCAGAGGTGCAGGAATCGAAAGACGGGACGAAGAAGTATCTCTTCCCCACCCTGTCAGGCAAATTCGTTGAAACAGTGTATATACCCGACGGCGACAGGGCCACGCTCTGCGTAAGCTGTCAGGTGGGCTGCAAGATGAACTGCCTGTTTTGCCAGACTGGCAAGCAGGGGTTCGAGGGGTCACTCACCACGGCAGATATCATAAACCAGATATACAGCCTGCCAGAACGTGAGAAACTGACAAACATAGTGTTCATGGGACAAGGAGAGCCCATGGACAACCTTGACAACGTACTGAAAGCAACAGAGATACTGACAGCCGACTGGGGGTATGCCTGGAGCCCGCGCAGAATAACGGTGAGCAGCGTAGGCATCAAAGACAAGCTGAAGCGCTTCATAGAGGAAAGCGAATGTCACCTGGCAATATCGCTTCACTCTCCGATACACGAACAGCGCATGCAGCTGATGCCGGCGGAGAAGGCCATGCCTATAAAGGACGTGATAGAGTTGCTGAAGCAATACCCGTTCTTCAGAAGGCAACAACGCTCGGAATACGGCTATGGCATGGAAGAACAGACATCACGCCAGCGCAGGCTGTCATTCGAATACATCGTCTTTGACGGCCTGAACGATTCCATGACATACGCCAGGGAGATAGTAAGACTGCTTGACGGACTGGATTGCAGGGTGAACCTGATACGATTCCACAACATCCCTGACGTGCCGCTGAAGACAAGCAACGAGGGAAGAATGGAAGTGTTGCGCGACTACTTGACGAAACACGGAATATTCACTACAATAAGAGCATCGCGCGGACAAGACATCTTTGCCGCCTGCGGACTGCTCAACACCATGAGGAAGTCACAATAACGTACATAAAAACGACAAATATGAATATCGCACTCGTGGGCAACGCCCCAAAAGAAAAGCATGAGATACTCAACAGCATGTTGAGAGAAGAAGACCTTACCGACCTGTGTTCAATAACACTGTATGGCGCCGACGGACAACCGGAATTGGAAGCACTGCGCGATGCCATAGAAGACTGCAGGAAAGGACAGGTGCAGGGTATCGTATGCCTGCCGATGCAGATGCAGCCAAGGAAGGCAGTGGCACATGCCGGTGGTGGCGATGCAGCGAAGATAGTCGTGACAAGGGTCATGGAGAAATGCCGCGTGATGTCAGTAAGGAACATGACACAAGACGACATCATACAGTCAGCTACACAGTTGGCAGACATACTAAAGAGAGACCTGTCTGTGCAAAACCCACGAATCGCAGTTCTGTCATACAACGACAACATACAGACAGACGAAACGTCAGTGGAGATAACGACAATAGCGCCAGCCGTGTCAGAACTGGTGAAAAACGGCATACAGGTATTCGGTCCGCTGGCATCAGGGACTTTCTTCAAGAACAACGATTACACCTCCTATGACGCCGTTATCGTAACAAACGAGAAGAATACCGACGAGGACCTCAACGACTTGACGACCAACGGAGTGGTGACCATACTGTCGGGCACAGACATCCCCACCACCTCAGCAGAAGCAGAAGACATCCTGCATGCCATATTCACCACGATAGACATAATAAGAAACAGGCAAGAATATGACCTGCCATTTGCCAATCCACTACAGAAAATGTATCATGAGCGCAAGGAGGCAGGTGACAAAACACGTTTCACAGTAAAGAAGAAAGGGTTTAACCCAGCGGAGCACAGACGTGAAAACGTCACTTATATAAGTTAAAAATTGAAAATTAAGAAACGAAAATAAAAGTTTCTTAAAAAAAATTCGTACCTTTGCATCTTGATATGGACTTAAAAGAACTGCAGACCATAAAGCAACGCTATAACATCGTAGGAAACTGCGATGCGTTGAACCGTGCCCTCGACGTGGCACTACAGGTGGCACATACCGATTTGTCCGTACTCATAATGGGAGAAAGCGGCGTAGGCAAGGAGATAATACCGCGCATAATACATGACACTTCACCACGAAGGAGAGAAAAGTATTTCGCAATAAACTGCGGATCTATCCCTGAAGGTACCATCGATGCTGAACTGTTTGGACACGAGAAAGGCTCGTTCACTGGCGCAATAGGCGAAAGCGAGGGTTATTTCGGCGTTGCAGACAAGGGTACACTCTTCCTTGACGAGGTGGGAGAACTGCCCCTCGCCACACAGGCGCGTTTGCTGCGCGTACTGGAAACAGGCGAATACATACGAGTGGGCGGTCAGGACATAAGGAAAACAGATGTAAGAATCGTTGCTGCCACCAACGTCAACATGCGCAAGGCTATCAGCGAAGGCCGCTTCAGGGAGGACTTGTATTACCGTCTCAACTCCATCGTCATACAAATGCCCCCACTGCGTGACCGTGGCGACGACATAGTATTGCTCTTCAGGCTGTTTGCCATGCAGATGTCAGAGAAATACCACCTGCCACGCATAGAACTGACCAACGATGCGAAAGAGGTACTGAAGAAATACAAATGGCCAGGCAACGTGCGCCAGTTGAAGAACATAACGGAACAGATGTCCGTGCTGTGCCAGGAACGCCACATTGACGTGGAGAAGATACTGCAGTTCATTCCACAGGATGAGGAAAGCACACAGTTGGCAACCATTGCTCCGCAAAGCTCAAACCGCTCATACGAAAACGAGCGCGAGATGCTGTTTAAGATTCTATATGAGATGAGAAGCAACGTGTCTGACCTCAGACATGAGATAAACTCCCTGCGCAAGCAGATAGACGATGCCGGCAACTATACCATACCCAACGGATATGCTATGCCCGGTACTTTCGATGCTATAGCACAGGAGATATCTGAACCAGAGAACCTGAACCTCAACGACCTCAGCCGTGTGATGCTGGAAAAAGCCCTTGAACGCAACAACGGGAACAGGAAGAAAACCGCTGAAGACCTCGGCATTTCCACACGCACACTATACAGAAGGCTTAAGGAGTTTGACATGTAAATAATGAAGGCAGCGAACAAGTACATACTCACAACGGGTCTTGTAGTCATTATATGTATGATTACTGCATGTTCCATTTCATATAAATTCAATGGTGCGAGCATAGACTATTCTAAGACAAAGACCATACAGATAAAGGACTTCCCTATAAGGGCAACGTATGTATGGGGACCAATGGCATCTATCTTCAACAACCAGTTGAAGGACATATATGGCTCACAAACACGACTCACCCAGGTGAAGCGTGACGGTGACCTAAGAATAGAAGGAGAGATAACACAATATGCACAGCGCAACAAATCTGTATCAGCAGACGGATACTCTGCACAGACAGAACTTTCAATGACCGTCAACGTGAGGTTCGTAAACACAAAGAACCATGACGAGGATTTCGAAAGGTCGTTTACTGCTACGGAAACGTATGAAAGTACACAGACATTAGCAGCTGTACAGGAAGAGTGTGTAACACAAATGTCGAAAAACATTTGCGAACAGATATTCAATGCCACCGTGGCAAATTGGTGAAACAAATGAGTATACAAGAATTGGCACAACATCCGGAAAGGATGAACAGAGAAACTCTTTACGAGCTTCGCAGACTGACAGCAGAATATCCCTACTATCAGCCTGCCCGTCTGCTTATGCTCAAAAACCTGTATCTACTTCACGACCCTTCTTTCGACGAAGAACTGAGACGCTCCGCAATATACTTCACAGACAGGAAAATCCTGTTTAACCTGGTTGAGGCAGCTCACTACAGACTGAAGAAGAAATCACCACAGAGCTTTAAGAACCAACCGGACAGGCGGATAACCGTATCAGATGATGAAACAGAGTCGCGTACTGTTTCACTGATAGACACATACCTTCAACAGATTCCAGAGGAGGAAAAAGAAGAAGAACGCACGAAAGCCGAAACACAGGCAAAACACAGGAAGCCAACGGCTGCAGATGCGACAGTGGATTACGTGGCATACCTTTTGTCAACAGACTTCGAGGAACTGCAGGGATATGACAACAATGACGGCGAAGCGGGTGAAGCAAATGCTTCAACGATGAACGGCAGCGACCTGATAGACAAATTCATACAGAATGATGGAGGTCGATTCACACTGCCCGACGAACCCGAAAGCGTTCCTGACATAGAAATAGACGGAGAAAGCAAGAACGACCCCGAAGAGGAAATACTCACGGAAACTCTGGCAAGCATATATGTCAAACAAGGCCGGTATCAAAAGGCCTTAGACATCATGGACAAGATAAACGAAACAAATGGTAAGAAAAATCTATATTTTGACGACCAGCAGCGTTTCTTGAAAAAGCTTATATTGATACAAAATAGTAATAATAAAAAATAAACACAAAAAAAGAAAATGTACACTTTATTGGTAATTTTAATCGTACTCGCAGCAGTATTGATGATTGGTATCGTACTCATTCAGGAATCCAAGGGAGGCGGACTGGCTTCTGGCTTCGCAAGTGCTAACAGCGTAGCTGGCGTACGTCAGACTACAAATTTCATCGAGAAGGCAACTTGGACTCTTGCTGGTTTCATGGTTGTGGTATCCATCGCATGCGCTTATTGTGTTCCATCTGCTGTTGCAGAAGGCTCTGTAATTGAGAAAGCCGCAACAGAACAGCAGACTACGAACCCTAACAACATTCAGGGATTTGGTGCTACACAGCAGAAGGCACAGACTCCTCAGAAGCAGAATGCAGCTCCTGCAAAGGCTGACCAAGGCACACCTGCTGCACCAACAGCTCCAACCAAGTAAATAGTTACAAAAACTATACTTTTATGGTTCGACTATTTGTTCCTATAATAGTCATATCACTTGCTTTTCTGAGTGATGCCTACATCTTCCACCGCTACATCAATACTACATCGATGTGGCGGTGGACGTGGTGGGCGCCACTGACAATCGTCATCGGATTCTTCATTAAGTTTCTGTTCTTCAACAAAGGATTGGTAGAGGAATATGCTACGACGAACATATTCCTTCTGTTAATGGTCCTCGTTTGCGTCCCAAAACTTCTCTTTTCTCTTTTCTCTTTTATTCCGAAAGTTGGTACCTACATAGGCATGTTAGTTGCCGTTGGAATAATAGGCATCATACTGTGGGGAATCACATACGGTTTCTGCCAACTGAAAGTAAGAGAGGTCGTGTATGAAAGTACAGACGTACCATCAGGGTTTGACAACTACAAGATAGTGCAATTCTCTGACGCACATGTTGGCTCTTTCTATGGTCCATACAAACATCTGCTGAAAGAAAGCATTGACAAGATTAACAGCCTAAACCCAGACCTTGTATGCTTCGTTGGAGACATTGAGAATTTTACGCCAGAAGAGTTGATAACACATCAACAGGCTTTCTCCGCTCTGCATGCAAAAGACGGCATAATGTCTATAATGGGGAATCATGACTATTCTTCATATATAAGGGTAACAAACCGCGAACGAGCTGCACTCGTGGCGAGAACGCGACAGACACAACGCTCCTTTGGATGGCAGCTGCTGGAAAATGAAAACAGACTGATACACCGTTCTAATGACTCCATCTATATAGTTGGAGAGGAGAACTGGGGCAAAGCACCATTTCCACAATATGGTAATATAAAAAAGGCATTATCCGGCGTTGACACACAATCGTTCATCATAATGCTGAGCCATGACCCTAATGCCTGGAGAAGTCACATCCTTACAGAATTTTCACCAAACATAACTCTCAGCGGACATACACATGGCACTCAGTTTTCAATATTTGGATGGAGCCCTGCTTCGATGATGTATAAAGAATGGGGAGGTGAGCATTATTATGAAAAAGGTGAAAAGAAATGCTTGCTCAATGTTTCTACAGGAATAGGCGGTAACTTCCCCTTCAGATTTGGGATGCCCAGGGAAATAGTGGTTATCACCCTAAAACATAAAAACAAATAAAAATCTCATACACACTATGAAAAAAATACTAACCATACTTGTCTTATTAGTATTAGCGACACGTCTTGCATGGTGCCAAGACAAAACGGATAATTCATGGCTCCCTACCCCATCATGGCCATTTATATACAATGACTTCGAGCATTGTATAGTACACACCATGGATGGGAAAACGCTAAATGTCACTGGTAACATACACATCTACAACAATTACCTTTGGTACAAAAGTGCCACAGGAAAATACTTGCTGGCAAAAGAAGGTACAGTAAAGAATGTACTTTTCAAAGACGGTTCCAAATATATAGAACATCACGACAAACTACTTAAAGTATTATGTGAAGACACCGTTGGCGACAAGAAATACAAATTGCTTCAACTATTTGAACTGGACAAAGCACAGTATGATGAGGATGTAAGAAACAAGAGAGTGGCAGAACGCAGCAGCATGATTGACATTGCAGGATTAAATGCAATGAATCTTGACATGTCTGTAAGGGAAAGCGCAAACATCAGCGAGCAGGAGCCACTACCCACAAAGAATATCTTCTACATACAAATGAATGATGACGTGTTTGAAGCGACAGAGAGCAATATCACCAAACACCTTGCTAACAAAGAAGAACGCACTGCATACAGGGCATATACGAGAAAAGCAGAGATTATCACCGGCGACCTCAGGTCTGCCATCAACATATACACAACTTTTTTTCTAAAAAAACAATAATACGAGCTTAACAATGAAAAGAATAATCATACTGTCATTAATCATATCTTCCACCCTCTCTATTTCAGCACAAAACGAGAAACAAGGTGAAATATGGCTTGACATAAACGGAGTCAGAGACCTCACAGCAGACTCTATTGCCTTGGCTAACACAGCGCGTCCCGTACCTGGCTCCTCACGCAAGGGTAACAACCCTGTACTATTCCTGGTAGGAAACTCCACCATGCGTACAGGAACAATGGGTAACGGAAATAATGGTCAATGGGGATGGGGATTCTATGAGCATGAATATTTCGATGAAAACAAAATCACTGTAGAGAACCATGCTCTTGGCGGCACATCACCACGCACTTTTTACAAATCACCAGACTTATGGCCACGCACTCTCAAGGGTATTAAAAAAGGCGACTACGTATTTTTAGAGCTTGGCCACAACGATAACGGCCCTATTGATGAGGTGCGCGCTCGCTCGAGTTATCGCCCTGATGGAAAACTAAGTCTGAGGGATGACTCTGTCGTCATATTTAATAAGGTAAGGAACTGTCAAGATACAGTATATACCTTTGGAGGTTACACAAGACGATTCATTAACGAAATACGCGAAAAAGGAGCCTTCCCTGTACTATTCACACTAACGCCACGCAATGCATACGAACAAGATGGCAAAACAATCCAAAGGAAATTGACAGATTTCACTCCTGCCATCTTTGCCATAGGCAAGGAAATGGACGTCCCGGTAATTGACTTGAACGACATCTCTGCCAAGAAACTGGAGAAATACGGACCTTGGAAGACAGACTACCATTTCTTCCTTGACAAAATACACTCGTCTGCATTCGGAGCAAGAATGAACGCCGCCTCGGCCGCTGAAGGTCTTGATGAATGCAATGATCCACGATTAGCAAAACTGAAATCATACCTTATACAGGAGAAAGTAAGACCTAACTACGAGGAAAAGTTATTGGCATGGGAACCAGACAACTACGATTCGAAGGGAGTGGTCACCGGCAAATCAAAGAATCCGACTGAGAAGAAAACGAAAACGAGGATATATCTATGCGGTGACTCCACTGGCAAAAATGAGGACAGGAATCCTAACGGAATGTGGGGCTGGGGTGCCCTGGCATACACTGTATTTGACGAAAGCAAATGCACTTTCATAAACTGCGCAAAAGCAGGGCGCTCCACACGTACATACATGAATGACAACCGCTGGGAGGAAGTATATAACACTTTACGTCCTGGTGACTATGTACTGATTCAATTCGGACACAACGATATAGGAGGAATAGACAGGGACAAGGAACGAGGCGTGATTGCCACATATAAAGACACATGCCGAGTATATAAATCTGCTGCGTCTGGCAAATACGAGGTTGTATATTCCTTCGGATGGTATCTGAAGAAAATGATTCAAGATTGCAAGGAAAAAGGAGCAACACCTATCATTCTGTCTTTCACACCACGCAACGAATGGCATAAAGGCACAGGTTCTACCGTTGGAAAATTATATCCTGTATGTGAAAAGAAAAATCGTCAGTATATAGAACGCCGTAACGACGACTATATTACTGAATGGGACAAGATTATTGCAGAAGAAACAGGGGTTGAGTTTGTGGACATTCACAATATTTCCGCTGATGCCATTGACAAAGTGTGTGGCAAAGCAAAAAGTTCAGAGAAAGCGAAAGCAAAAGCCAACGCTTATTTCAACCATGACCATACACACACGTCTATGCTTGGAGCACGCAATAATGCACAAAGCCTTGCAAAAGGACTGAGAAAGAATAATTCACCATTAACACAATACCTAAAATGAAAAAAATTATCTCACTAATTGCATTAATATGCACACTGTCGTCTAATGTCTGCGCAGAAGAAAAGACCAAGATTACAATCTTTGGCGACAGCTACTCTACCTATGAAGGATATCTTACGCCTGACACAAACGAAATTTGGTATTTCAAGCCTGAAAATCCAAAGTTGAACAGAAGAAATGATGTACGCACAGTTGAGCAGACATGGTGGCACCAGGTCATCAGCAACCTTGATGCCCAACTGGAGGTGAACAATGCATTCTCTGGATCCACAATATGCCACACTGGATACTCAAAAGGTCCAGAACCAAGTGTTCCATTGGAAGGTTTTAAAGAACACCGCGACTACACAAACAGGTCGTTTGAGAACCGCAGCAACAAACTCGGAAATCCTGACATCATACTCATTTGTGGTGGCACGAATGATTCATGGTGTGGTGCGCCAATAGGCGAGTATGTTTACGGCAACCAAACCACAGAGCAGCTATATTACTTCCGTCCTGCCATGGCAAAGCTTCTTGCAGATCTAAGGACAAACTACCCAAATGCGAAGTTGCTATTCATACTCAACTCTGAACTCAAAGAAGAGATTAACGAGTCTGTTCATACAATATGTGCTCACTACAGTGTTCCTTGCCTCGACTTGAAAGATGTTGACAAGCAACAAGGACATCCTTCTGTAAAAGGAATGAAATCCATTGCCGACCAAGTAACAGCATGGATAAAGAATAATCTAAAACTTTAAAAAACTTAGAGCCATGAAGAAAATAATCACCCCACTGTTTCTTACAGTATTATTTGCATCAAATGCGATAGCCCAGGACACAAACTATGCTTCGCTTGACTTAAACACATTGCTCGAAATGTCATCTAATGGTGATGCCTGTGCAACAGATGCCATCGGTGATTGCTATGCACTTGGTAGAGGTGGTGCAAAGATTGACAATGATGTTGCCACCACATACTATAAAAAGGCCATACCAGGATTGGAGAAGATGGCTCGTGAAGGCAATCCCGAAGCTATGAATCGCCTTGCCGGAGATTTATGCAATGCAGACTTGAATGATGGCTATGCCGACTATGACAAGGCTTTTCGTCTGTATTCCCTGGCTGCAGAGGCAGGACATGCTGCCGCACAGAATAATCTTGGAACATGTTACGAGTTTGGACATGGTACTACTGTAGATTACGACAAAGCCTTCATCTGGTACTTAAAATCCTCAGACCAAGGTTATGCCGGAGCGATGCTTAGTCTTGGCTACATGTATGATTCTGGACACGGTCTTGAACAAGACATCCACAAAGCCATAGAATGGTATGAGAAAGCTGCGGAGCATGGCAATAATACCGCCATCAGTAACTTAGGATATATTTATTGGAGTGGTAAAAACGGAATTGCCGTTGACTATGTAAAAAGCCGTTACTACTATGAAATGATGGCAGAGAAAGGTGACGGAGAAGCCCTGAACTATGTAGGTTTCTTCTATCACGACGGCCTTGGAGTAGAGCAAAACGATGACATAGCATTTAAGTATTACACAAAATCTGCACATGCAGGTCACGCATTAGGACAATATAATCTCGGTAACAGTTACCAATATGGCAGAGGCACTGATATTGATTATAAAAAAGCTGTTGAATGGTATGAGAAATCTGCAAAACAGAATTGTGAATATGGCCAAACGAGTTTAGGCGACTGCTATCGAACAGGTACAGGAGTGGTTCAGAATTTCTACCAAGCCTATGTCTGGTATCAGAAAGCTGCTGACCAAAATCATGCTGATGCAATCAACAAACTTGGAGAGTTATTCCGTGATGGTCAGGGCGTACACCAAAATATAAATAAAGCAAGAGAGTTGTTCCAGCGTGCAACCAATATGGGTAATGAAAATGCCCGTATAAACTTAAACAATCTGGGGTACTAATATCCAGACATACAAATAAATACATAAAATAATGAGCGTATCATTTGCTTGATACGCTCATTATTTATTATATCAACTAAACTCTGCTTCTATATGATTTAACATTTTTATTGTTGCCTTGATAGCCGCTTCTGTCTGGTCTGCATCAAGAGCCCTTGTACGCAACACACGACCATCCTTCATCCTCCATGTGATCTGAGTCTGCACCAAAGCATCAGTACGTCCACCTGGTGGAATCGATACGGCATAGTTTTCCAACATAGGGAAGGTACGTCCCAACTCTATTTTATATATATTGCGCAATGCCTTTACAAATGCGTCATATTGACCATCTCCACTTGAATCAGCCTCATACCTTTTACCATCTATATCTATCTTCACACAAGCATGTGGTTTCAAACCATACGAAAGACTTACCATATAGCCTTTCAACTTAACACGCTCCGCTGGCGCAGAATGTTTCAATACATCTGCAACGATATATGGAAGGTCTTCCTGAGTGACCAGTGCCTTTCTATCTCCAAGTTCCGTAATCCTTTTCGTTACCTTTTTCGTTTGTTCTGGCGTCAAATCCAACCCCAACTCTGTAAGATTACGTTCTATATTGGCCTTGCCGGAATTTTTACCCAAGGCATACTCTCGTTTGCGTCCAAAACGTTCTGGAACAAGCGCATTACAATACAGATTATGCTTGTTATCTCCATCAGCATGAACTCCTGCCACCTGAGTAAACACGTTCTCTCCTACGATGGGCTGGTTGGGGGCTATTGCAATACCGCTGTATCCTTCTACCACGCGGCTTACCTCATTAAGCATACTCTCATCTATGGATGTGGTAATACCACACTGGTCATGCAGCACAGCCTGTATCGATGCAAGAGGTGCATTACCACAACGCTCACCCAACCCGTTAACTGTGACATGCAAACCACTTGCGCCATTCAAAACGGCAGCAAGACTGTTTCCTACAGCCAAGTCATAATCATTATGTGAATGGAAATCAAAATGTATAGCGGGAAAACTGTCTGTCATCTTCTTGAAATATGACGCAGTTTCATTTGGCGTAAGCACTCCGAGCGTATCCGGAAGCATAAATCGTTTAATTCCAACATCTTTCAACGAATCAATCAGATGATACACATAGTCTGGAGAATTTTTCATTCCATTTGACCAATCCTCAAGATAAATGTTCACCATCAATCCGTTCTCTTGAGCAAGAGCAATGTTGGATTTTATATCAGAAATATGCTCATCAGGTGTTTTGCTCAGTTGATGCACACAATGGTTTTCAGAACCCTTGGTGAGTAAATTGATGACTTTTCCACCGCACTCCTTTATCCATTCTATGGATTTTCCGTTATCTACAAAACCCAATACCTCTATAGCTTCCAACCTTCCCAATTGCTCAGCATAGCGACAAATCATCTTCACCGCATCCTTTTCACCATCGGAAACACGGGCAGAAGCAACCTCCATACGATCAACCTTCACATCTCGCAACAGTATCTTTGCTATGCTTAGTTTCTCATGAGGCAAGAAAGACACTCCATTTGTCTGTTCACCATCACGGAGTGTGGAGTCCATTATTTCTATTCTATCCTGCATCAACTATCTCTTGCTTTACCGAAAACCTGAATATCTATTCTTTACTTTTTAAAGAATTCCACCTTCTCATTAAACTCTGGTTCGGGTGATTTCCTACTCACTCCAACTCCTATGGCTATGATATATGTACAATCAACCCCAAATTTCTCCATCAACATCTTTCTGACGGCCTGAGCTCGTTGTTCACATATTGAGTCCACACGCTCTGGTGGCGTATTCTCAGATGTAAAACCACCAATGAAGAACATTTCCTTGGGGTGAGCCTTGAAATAATCTGCCAACAGACCTACCTGAGCAATTTGAAATTCTGGTACATTGACAGAATCCTTCTGAAACAATACTATCTGATTAAGTGATGTCTGACTATTTGCATTAATGCAAATAGTCATCATCACCAATATAAATAATATCTTCTTCATCATATCAAATTGAAAAAAGAATTTCCCTGTGAATTAATCACTTGCTCTCCCACTCTACTATCTTATCTTGATTTTCAAGCAGGAAATCGATATCATCAAGAGCATTCTCCAAACAATACTTCTTGTATCCGTTGATTTCAAATTTCTCAGAATGGCCTGTAGCCTCGTTGGTCACTGTCTGATTTGGCAAATCAACAGTAACTATCGTATTTGAGTCTTTCTCAATACTGTCAAACAGCTCTGCCTGGAATTCTGGAGAAACAATCACTGGCAATACAAAGCAGTTAAGCAGGTTGTTTCTATGAATGTCAGCAAAACTTGACGATATGACAACCCTAATGCCATAACCGGCTATAGCCCATGCTGCATGCTCACGAGAAGAACCTGAACCCCAGTTCTTGCCACCAACAATGATTTCATGTATTCCCTCACGCGGTGCTTCTGAAAACTCCGGCTTATTCATAACAAAACCCTCAATAGGTTTGTCATTTGCATCATAACGCAGATCATGCATAAAAGCATCACCATAAAACTTAGGATCACGCGTTGTAAATGCAAGGTATCGCGCTGGTATGATGTTGTCTGTATTGTTATTATCTATTGCAATTGGAATACAAGTAGATTTTACTATATTGAATTTCTGTTTAGCCATGTTTCTTATGTCATTAATTGATGAATTTACGTGGATCTGTTATTACACCAGTTATAGCCGCAGCAGCTACTGTCAATGGTGATGCAAGGACGGTGCGTGCACCAGGTCCCTGTCTTCCTACGAAGTTTCTGTTAGAAGTTGAGATTGACAGTTTGCCTGCAGGAACCTTGTCTGGATTCATAGCCAAACATGAAGAGCATGAAGGCAAACGCAGTTCAAAACCTGCTTCCTCAAGTATTTTGTCAATACCCTCATCTATTATCTGCTGGCGCACAAGCCATGAACCAGGCACGAGCCATGCTACCACGCTGTCTGCTTTTTTCTTTCCTTTTACTATAGATGCAAAGGCACGGAAATCCTCAATACGACCATTGGTACATGCACCAAGGAAAACATAGTCCACCGGATGTCCCTCCAGTTTCTCACCCGGATTGAACTGCATGTATGCCAACTGTGCCTCTAACTGAGCACGCTCCTCTGCAGAAACAGATTCTAATGTAGGAACTGTACCATCTATTGCAATACCGGCACCAGGGTTTGTACCGTATGTGATACGTGGTGCAATGTCCTTTGCATAATATGTCACTTCCTTGTCAAATACGGCATTATCATCAGACTTCAAGGTCTTCCAATATTCTACTGCCTTATCCCAATCCTCACCCTTAGGTGCATATTCACGATTCTTAAGATATGCGAATGTCGTCTCATCTGGTGCAATGATACCAGCACGTGAACCCATTTCTATAGACAGGTTTGACAGTGTAAGACGACCTTCCATAGACATATTCTTAATGGTTGAACCGGCATACTCTACAACATAACCTGTTGCACCTGATGTCGTCATCTGCGCCATGATGTAAAGCGCAACGTCTTTGGCCGTCACACCTGGTTGTAATTCACCTTCTATATTGATACGCATTGATTTGGGCTTAGACTGCAGGATTGTCTCTGATGCCAGAACCTGTGCCACCTCTGACGTACCTATTCCCATTGCAAGAGCTCCCACTGCACCGTGGGTAGATGTATGAGAATCACCACAGACTATTGTCATTCCAGGCAAAGACAAACCTTTCTCTGGACCAACGACATGGATGATACCGTTATCTTTCGTTCCCATGGTAAAGTGCTTGATGCCAAACTCCTCACAGTTTGCTTTCAATGTCTCCACCTGCTTTCTGCCTATTGGATCGTCTATGCGTTCCTGCTGGTCAGAAGGTGTGTTGTGGTCTGGCATGGCGAAAACATGATCTGGACGGAAAACCTTCAGTCCCTTGTCACGCAATGTATCAAAAGCCTGAGGTGTTGTCACCTCATGACAATACAAACGATCTATATACAACTGTGTAGGTCCGTCTTTTACAGTCTGAACGATATGTCTATCCCAAATTTTATCAAATAATGTATTCATAATGTTTTTATAATTTTGCAACCTTGAATTTATTTATACAATCTATATATGCTTCCACCGTAGCAGTTACGATATCTGTGTTAGAACCAAATCCGTAATATACCGTACCTTCATGCTCAACCTGCACGTGTACCTTACACAGGTCATCAGAACCTTTGCTTATTGCCTGAATGGTCAACTCCTTCAGTTCCATCTGGCGGTGAATAATCTGCTTAAGAGCCTTGATGCTCGCATCTACTGGACCATTACCGGTAGCAGCAGCCTCAAACACTTCATTGGCAATCTTCAACTTAATGGCTGCAACCGGCGTAATACCTTTACCAGATGTAACCTGCAAAGACTCCATCTTAACCAAATGCTCAGAAGTGTTTATTGATGCCCCCGTGAGCACTAACAAATCCTCGTCATTCAGCTGCTTTTTCTTATCAGCCATCTCAAGGAACTTCTGATAAAGCTTATCCAACTGCTCCTGACTTTGAATCTCAATACCCAGCACAGACAAGCGATGCTTCAATGCAGCCCTACCAGAACGAGCTGTCAAAACTATTGCGTTCTCATCGATACCAACATCCTTTGGATCCATTATCTCATAGGTGGACGCATTTTTCAACACGCCGTCCTGATGTATGCCAGATGAATGTGCAAAAGCATTCTTGCCGACTATTGCCTTGTTTGGCTGCACCGGCATATTCATCAGTGTCGAAACCATACGGCTTGTCGGCCATATCTTCTGAGTATTAATGTTCGTCTCTATACCAAGATCAGGGTGGGTCTTAAATATCATGGCTATTTCTTCCAGCGAAGTATTACCGGCACGCTCGCCGATGCCGTTGATTGTCACCTCTACCTGTCTTGCGCCATTAAGCACACCTGCACATGTATTAGCCGTTGCCATACCAAGGTCGTTATGGCAATGGGTTGACAATATCGACTTTCCTGCAGCAAAGGCATCAACATGTTCATACAGATATTTTATCTTCTCACCATATTCATAAGGAGTTCTGAAACCTGTCGTGTCCGGGATGTTACATACCGTAGCACCTGCTTTGGTAACAGCATCAATGACACGGGCAAGATATTCATTGTCCGTACGACCTGCATCCTCTGCATAGAACTCAACATCCTCAACATACTTCTTGGCATACTTGACAGCAGCCACAGCACGCTCTATTATCTCCTCAGGTGTAGAGTTGAACTTATATTTGATGTGTGACGGGCTGGTACCTATGCCTGTATGTATTCTCTTATGTTTGGCATACTGCAAAGCCTGCGCAGCACAGTCTATATCCTTTTCAACTGCACGCGTAAGCGCACATATCGTCGGCCATGTCACAGCCTTTGAAATCTCTATCACTGAATTGAAATCACCTGGCGAACTGATGGGGAAACCCGCCTCAATCACATCTACGCCAAGCTGTTCCAACTGTTTTGCTACCTGAATTTTCTCTACGGTATTCAACTGACACCCTGGAACCTGTTCTCCGTCACGCAGTGTTGTATCAAATATGTATAACCTATCTGCCATATCTTTTGAGATTTATAGTTTTGAAAATAACGTCAAAATACAAAGTTAAAACTTTTCTTTCAAATACAATAATCTTTTTATTACAAATCGACCATCTGCATTTCAAATACTAATCTAAATCAATTAGCAACACATGCTCCAGCGTACATTCTCTTCTAATTCCAAACATCCTCCTTTCTTACAAATATGTTTTCCGAGAGGTTAAAAAAAACTAAATATCACACAAAGATTGAGAAAATCTACTATTCTTTCACTTTTTTTTCTTAATTTTGCAACATCTATTACTATGCAAAATTTCAAATTCAATAAACAAAACTAAGACAAATGACACAACTAAAATCACTTAACAGGCAGACTGCCCCTAAGAGCACTGCGCCTGAGAAGATTATCCAGTTTGGTGAGGGTAATTTCCTTCGCGCTTTCGTTGACTGGATTGTATGGAACATGAACGCAAAAACCAATTTCAATGGTTCTGTCGTTGTTGTTCAGCCTATCGACAAGGGTATGGTGCAGTGGCTTAATGGTCAGGATTGCCTGTATCATGTTAACCTTCAGGGACGTCTCAATGGCGAGGCTGTCAACCAGCTCGACCGTATCGACGTAATCAGCCGCGGTATCGACCCATACGCTCAGAACTGGGCTTATCTGGCCTTGGCTGAGCAGCCGGACATCCGCTTCGTGATTTCAAACACTACAGAGGCTGGTATTGCCTTCGACCCTGCCTGCAAACTGTCTGATGCTCCTGCATCTTCTTACCCAGGCAAGCTCGTACAGCTGCTCTACCGCCGCTACCAGGCTTTCAACGGTGATCCTTCAAAGGGTCTCATCATCATGCCTTGTGAGCTTATCTTCCTGAATGGTCACCACCTCAAGGACTGCATCCGCAAGTACATCGAACTGTGGAAGGAAGACCTCGGCAAGGACTATGAAGGTTTCAAGGAGTGGTTCGAGAAGTACAACTACGTTTGCGCTACTCTCGTTGACCGCATCGTTCCTGGTTTCCCACGCAAGGACATCGCTGAGATTCAGCAGAAGATTGGCTATAAGGACAACCTCGTTGTTCAGGCTGAGATATTCCACCTCTGGGTTATCGAGCGTCCAGAGAACATGTCATGCGAGGAACTGCGCGCAGAGTTCCCTGCCGACCAGGCTGGCCTGCACGTTCTCATCGCTGAGTCTGAGGCTCCTTACCATGAGCGTAAGGTTACACTGCTCAACGGTCCTCACACCGTTCTTTCACCAGTTGCTTACCTCTCAGGCATCAACATCGTACGCGACGCACTGCACGACGAGGTAGTAGGCAAGTATATCAAGAAGGTACAGTATGACGAACTCATGCAGACCCTCAACCTGCCTATGGACGAGCTGCAGAAGTTTGCTGCCGACGTATTGGAGCGCTTCGACAACCCATACGTTGACCACCAGGTTACATCTATCATGCTCAACTCATTCCCGAAGTTCCAGGCTCGCGACCTGCCGGGAGTGAAGATATATCTGGAGCGCAAGGGCGAACTGCCAAAGGGTCTCGTTCTCGGTCTCGCTGCCATCATCACATACTACAAGGGCGGCACACGTGCTGACGGCGCACCTATCCAGCCAAACGACGATCAGAAGATCATGGATCTCCTCACACAGTTGTGGGCTACCAACGACACCCGTAAGGTTGCCGAGGGCGTTCTCGCTGCTGATTGGATCTGGGGTGAGCACGGTGATCTCAACAAAATCCCAGGTCTCACAGACATGGTTGAAGGCTTCCTGAACGACATCCAGTCTAAGGGTATGCTTGAGACAGTTAAGAGCATTCTGTAATTATAGAATAGCAGATAATTTCAAACAACAGATTTAACGGATTACACGGATTGCATAAGTTTGTGTAATCCGTTTTTCTTTTATATATTTACAAATAAATAATAAGTAAAATACATGCAAAGTAAAGGCTCTGCCGTAAATTTCGCATATGGATATTTGCGACAGAGCCTGAAACTTTAATTACTTTTTAGATACAAAAGCATAAGTGTCTGAATTAATCATTTTTGCTTCACCACCCATTAAGCGTGCAGCTTTTTCCATGTCCCACAAACTGTTGTACGTTTGAACGTTCCCGTTCGGAAAATTTAAGTTATAAGTCATAATACATTGATTTTAGTTTTTGCCTCCACTTGACGGCTTTCGGCATCTCCGTTTTTATATAAAAGTTTCCTTATCACAATATCAAAAGCATGTAGCATTTATTTCTTTGTAGTAATATCTCCACCATCATAGTAATGTTCCATCTTACCTATCGGAACTGTCGTATAATTCCCATTATTATAGGTTATCTTGAAAATTTGACTTTCCCCTACGAAATCCCCTTCGAAATGATTTTCTATATCTCCAGCGTAAGTCTCCGCTTCCACCATTGTTACCAAAAGTTCGTTGCCATTAGATTTTGCTCTCACCTTACCCTCCAATCTGCCATTTTCCGGATAGAATCGTCCTGTTTCTATTTCTGTTGAACCTACAAACATATTAAGTTTACCAACATATGTATCAACACCTTTCTTTTCTAATATCAAAACAGCTTGCGTTTCCCCCAATCTATAGATTGTACCATTAATAAACAATGTGCCAAGCCAAAAGTCATAGACATCATTAGACGCATCATATTTGTCTTCTGCCGCAATTTTATCCGTTTGCAGCGATGAATCAGTTGAGTCTACCGAAGACCTCCGTAAAAGAACATATACAAGTACAAGTATCGTTACAGTCTGTATAACGAATAATGCTAATAGTAATTTCTTCATGATAAAAGTGATTTCTTAGATTTTATGGTTTGTTACTAATTTGCGGAATGGACTTATTACGCGTTCGTATATCACCCAGTCTCCTTGTTTACCTGTACGAGTCGGATGATATGACTTTATCACCGCAACACAATCATCGGGATAATACCACAGACAACATTTCATGTGTGGAGCAAGAGGATAGGTATATTCTATTTTCTCTGCTTCTTTGCCTGCGAAATACTCGGAAGTAATGAAATTGAACTGTGAATCTCCGGCATCACAACAAAGTATGATATTGGGGCGGAGAATATCTATTTCTTCTTTTAAGAACTCTTTATCACGTTGCATGGCCTTAGTTACCTCTTCACTTGACACACAAGAATGTCCTGCCACTTTCTTTGCCTCTACAAAAGCAAAAGGTTCTGTATTCCATACTTGTAGCACTTCATTCTTCTTGTCTTTGGTCAATTCATCAGCTCCTACTCCATTATTATCAGCAGTAATTACCTGCAAACCGTAGAATATCCGAGCAATATTAGGAAAGAATCCTGTTCGACCGACATTACCACCACTGAGTTTGCACATGTTTTCATCAAGAGACCATCTTCGAGTGTCATCACCTTCAGGAGTATTCTTATCTTTTACAAGGAACATCACACGTCGTTGCATCTTGTTCCATCGTTCATCCACATACTCCTCTGGCTTGTCAGCCTTAAGCATCAATCCATCCTTACAGAACAAATTTCGTTGTTCTTCATCAAGGCTTTCCATCCAACGGATGAAAAGGTTATCTAACTGTTTGTTGTAATCCATGTCGTCATTAGATTCTCTGCCTATAGCGCCCTCTGAGTCGGCTGTTAATAATAAAATTAGGGATATGAAAAAGACGTGGGTTGCTGTACCTTCTGCTTATCCCTTGCTTGAGGCTCTGGTAAACCCGAATGATAAGGATAAGCAACCAGTTAGCCCACGCCGAAGAGATAATTACAAATAGATACGCTTCACTCATAGCACAGTACATATACACCATAGTATATATACCTACAGAGTGAGCAATCTGTCATAATAATCACCCACGTGGACGTTTCGATTGCGTCATCTTCTTATCATTCATGAAAAAGTTTACCAGACTTCCAAATATAATCGCCAAAACGAAATGTACCATTTTCCAAAACGAAATGTACCAAAAATATAAAAAACGAGATGTGAACTGAAAATGAAACACTGATTGTTTTGAATGGTTCTTTAATGGTCGTTTAATGATGTTTGAATGCCTTTTGAACAGACGTTTGAATGGTATTGAGCAAAAAGAAGCAGAAGGCTGAATGTAATACATTACTGTCTTCTGCTTCTTTTTGTTGGTATTATTCTTCGTTCTGTTCGCTTTCCAACTGGCGGTATTCTTCACGCAACACCTTGCGCTTTGCCTGCCAGTCACCATATTCTGTCATATCCTCTCCATCGATATACTTAGAGGTAAGATAGTCCATAGACTGCAGTTCCGAAACTATCTCCTGCATCCTCTGTTCACGAAGTTCTTTCTCTGTTGGTTCCGGTGTCTGCGGCTCATAGGGTTTGTAGCCCCACTCATTTAACCGCTCGACTGTTGGTACTCCTGACCATAGTGAACCGTCAGGGAGCCGTCTTGTCATACTCTTGCCCTCGTAGTAGTATTGTCTTGTTTCTTCGTTGTAGTATGTTTTCATAACTATGTCGTTTATCAATTCGAATAATAATTCAAACTCTCCGTCGAACTGAGCAAAATCTCTTCATCCGACAATATTCTCGCCCACACCTTGCCACTGTTTATCTCTTGCCACCTATTGCCCTCATTCCTTATCAGGAGTGTTAATCTGTTACTATTGGCCTCAGCCGTTGTCGGCATACTCCAATTCGTTGCCGTCACGCTCCCTATCCTGCTACCGTTGACATACAGTGTAATGACCGAGTTGTTGAAAGTGAGCGTCAATGCGTTCCTTTGTCCAAGGTTGAGCGCAGAAACATTGTTGGAGAAATATAAATATCCAAGGACGTGAGTCCAAAAGAAGAATTTACCATTAACGATACCCCATGACCATCTTTTAGTGCCGGGACTGGAATAGTAACTCCCTCGGAACTGTCCTTCATAAGCCAATGATGTACTGATAGAAGATGGTACCTTGATAACACATTCAAGCGTTGCTTTGGTAGAGTCAACCAAGGTGGCGTTGGTCTGTGCCAGAGAACCAGTGGTCATTCCCATACCATTATAAGCAGCTGTGTTTTCTCTGTCACCGACACGCTTACCATTGATACTGTCAACCCACACACCGCTTGTCGCATGTCCTTTACCATCCCACCAGTACAGCAATCCTGACAACGGGGACGCAGAAGCCCTCCTTGCTGCTCTTCTTGTCATCATAGTTATCATACACTGTCCTCCTTACTGATAAATTACCATTGTAAGTGTCCACTCACTGCCATTCCATAAGGCTGTCACCTCATACTTGCCGTTGGCTTCTACGGCAAAGTCCTTTTGGTAATTAATTGTTGCATTGTTTGCAGTGCGGAAAGTAACGCTCGGACTTGATGACGTCTGCAACATGAAGGTGACGCCCTGAACCTTTGTTGCTCCTGTAATAGTGGGCAATGTAATCGTCAGCGTACCAACTGATGTTCTGCGATAATATTTGCCTATCTCCGCTGACAAAGTTGTACCGCTGCTTGATGTGATATCCTGTTTGTCTTCTTTACCACTGACGTCGGTAATGTAACCAGCATCGTTATAGAACGCCGACACGTTGGCAGGAACCTCGGGGATGGGCGTATCATCGGGTAATGCCCCAACATCTCTTGCCGTCAAGTTTATATCTTCCGACAGTGACTTATTGTTCACTTTTCTTGTCGTCGGCACAGCACCGACTTCACTTGCGGTATAATCAGGCTTATTTGCCTGCTTGGCCCATGACGGTACTGTAGGATCAGCTTCCTCCTGCAATGCACTTTCAGCCTTGCCGAGTGATGATCTGACCGCATCACTCATGTCCGTCGAAGGTATGCCCGTCTGTGGTTTCTGATATGCTGTTGTCCCTGCCTCCGCACCGCTACGGATATCCGCAAGGTCTTCTATGACATTCTGTTTCTCTCTCAGCAGGTTGTTAGTTTCAGCCTTGGTATAGACTTCGATAGGTTCGCCGCTATATACATCAATATCGCTTTCAAACTCTACGTTATCCGTGCTTATCTCATCTCCAGGAGAGGAGGGTTCTTCCTGGCAGGAATGAGCAACCAGCGTCACAACACGCACGACGTCCAGCGTTACCATGCCGTTCTCACCTCGGTTCTCATAGAGCACGGCGGTATAGTTGCCTGTCTCCGTCTGGTTTCTGCCCGGGAATGTAAACCTCACCGTACCGTCGGCGATTTCCACATCCTCTATCTGCGCAGTGGCGCGTGTAGGCGAAAGCAGTTCCACCACCACGTCCTTGCCTGCGAAAGACTCCGGCACCGTCACGCCGCCCTCGCTGCGTGATATATGCCATATAAACGCCATGTCATTGCCTATTCTCTTTTTCATCAGTAGTTATACGTATATGGTGTTCTTGATCTGTAAGTTTCTCTCTCTATCAGTATTTCGAATGCTTCATAATCCGTCATACCTTTCTGTACATACAGCAGATAAATTGGCATTTCACAAAGAAATTCATACCGAAACGGCAACTGTCCGTGGTTCTTCTGTGTGAATGCATCATTTAGAGTTGCCCGTCTGTTAAGCAGAGGCACAGCTTCTCCGAAATAGTGTCCATAAGCAATGGCTAAGCTCGTATTGTTAGTAGGTGTGGCGACAGGTGTAGGAGAAAACAGTATATTGCTATTATCAAGATAATTGGATGCATAACCTCCATATACCCGTCTTACTCCATATATGGGATGTCGGCCATCAACCACTGTTGTCAGTTGCGTACATTGGTCGTAACCACTTTTATAGGGTACGGACTTGCCCAGCGGCACCCATTCCAGTTCCGATGCGCCCAGCGCATGCCTGTGTGTCATCATTGTTGCCATACGCTATCCTCCCAGAGTTGTTGAAAGTTTGCTGATTGCTACAATCCATCTGTCCACGGCATACAGGCAGCTGACTTCATACGAAGTATTGGCGGCAAAGTTGACACCGCTCTGATAGTATATCGTCAGCCCGCCTGTGCTCTGGAACGATATGTCAGGATCGGAGCCGGTAGTGAACAGTAGCGTGACTATGCCGGCAAAGGAAGCATCTTCACCTGGCAGCAATACCGACAGTGTGTCCACTGCACTGCTCCAACGGTAGATGTTGCCCACCGATGCCGTGAGAGTCTGGCCGGTAGCACTGATGACAATGGATTTCTTCTCATATCCCTCTATGTCCTTTTCCGCCTTGCCGTTCAGGGCCTCTGTGAGTCCAGTCAC
Source organism: Prevotella sp. (assembly GCA_016281055.1). GTDB lineage: Bacteria > Bacteroidota > Bacteroidia > Bacteroidales > Bacteroidaceae > Prevotella. The sequence continues at coordinate 43,415 of JAEEHW010000134.1, read as the reverse complement.
TTTCGACATCGGCACCTCGTCGAGGTAGTGTCTGAGTGAATCTATCAGTGTGGCAAACTGCTCTTCCGTGGGGTATGCCCCAGTTCGGAAATAGCTTTTCAATATGTCTCTTGTAACTTGTGCCATAAGCGTAACTATTCAACTTTGATTATGTATGCCAAAACAAAGAACGGCGGGCGGTTCTCATGTGGCTGTCCCCCACCTGCATCGCCTGACGTCCATATGCCGCCTGGATTATCCGTGCCTCCAGTTGCTCCTATGCGGTCATTATGAAACTCCCAGCCATAACCGTCGTTAATTGTCACCTGCTTCGAGTGGCTGTGCTCCGGTATTTCGTTCACCGTCAGCGTGTGCGTCTTCTTGCCACCGGTCTCACCCAACTGGTCATAGTCCGGGTCATTGCCGTCATATCCCACGATGAAGCGTCCTTGAAGATTAGGCAGTTTGAAAGTGCTGGCATCGTCACTGCCGAAGCGTGTGCCGATAGCATCAAACAGGTCGGCATATTCTATTCTGGAAAGGCTCTGACCTTGGCAGTATAGGTAGCCGGTGGGAAGCGTACTTCCTGCCCACATCTTTACTATGCCCAGCGGTTCACCCGTCAGATTGTTGAATGCCGTCTGCAGTGCGCTGAGTGCATTATACATATCCTTGCAGTTGTGCAACGGTGTGAAGTCCTCCCAGCTATATTGCTCCGTGCCGTAGCCGGCGGCGAGTGTGCGCCTGGTGTATGCCCTTGGGTATGTGTAGCCGTTGGCATTCACCTGTATGTGTTCGCTCTTGACGTATGCTGTTGTCTCTGCGTTGTCGCCACCCTCAAAGCGCAGCACCTCGCCCTCTGGGTGTTCTGTCGTGCGCAGGAACACGTAGCCCTGACTGCGTGTGCCATACGTGGCGTTATACTCGCATCCGCTGATAATTATCTTGTCGCCGGCTATATTGCCCAGCATCTCACACAGCGACTGGTTCTTCGCTATGTAGTCCAGCGTCTCGCAGTCCATCGGGAAGTGCTTGCCCGACTGGCCGAGATAGTTGCCCGTAACCTTGTCCATATACTCTGATTGTTATAATGTTAAACGAGTGAAACCTTGAATCTTATCGAAGCGAGCTTGTATATGTTCGCCACCGCCCTGACTTCCTCAAGCGTACAGGTGCCTTGCAGCCGTTCGGGTACGTTTATCCAGAATCCGTAGCGCAGCACGCCGTTGTACCCTCTGCGGTACAGTACCGAGGCATTGCCCGTTTCCCTTTGATGCAGTGTGTGGAACCTGCCTGTTTCCCTCCAGTGCAGCAGAATGCCGTTGTCGTCGTCGCTCGGGTTTTCCGTAATGGTGATACCTCGTTCCGTCGGGTCGAAACGATCATTGAGTGCAGCCCTGAGGTAGCACGTCTGGCCGTTGTGCGCAAGGCGATACGCCACGTCTGCCCTATACTTTGAAAAATCTGCGTGCAGTGCCGCCACTGCCGAAGTCACCACCCTTGCCATAGCACACATCCGCTCACCCCTGAGGCACACGGGCAGCAGCATCACCGCCAGCCTGTCATATTTCACGTCATACTTGCCCATATACTATCATGTTTACGGTGAGTGTTTCTGCCTTCATGTATCCTGCAGCCGGCAGATAGCGGGCATTAATCGGTGTGGGCGTGCTTTCGCCGTTGACCACCACCTCTGCACTCCTCAGCTCGGCTATGCGCACGCCGTCCACGGTCTGCAGTGCATCGACGAGTGCCATGTTGGTGTATTCGCCGTTGAACGGCAGACCGCCGATATAGCTGCCTATCGTACGTTCCACCGACTGCCTTACCGTAGCGGCCGCCATCGTTGCGTCATAGTATATATCTATCTCGCAACTGAACCTGTCTGCTTCCTGGTTCACCAGTGCTATGCGCACGCCGGCATCCTTTATCTCCGCAAGGTATGCAGTCAGCTGTGTCTCTGCATCTGAGGCGAGCGGTGCCAGTTCACCGTCCGTCTCGCCCGCCACCTTAATGGTCAGCAGTGCGGTGTCGGCACTCTCCGTGGCGGCGGCATACTTCACCACGTGGGCTGCCCTTATCTCCGCCTCTTCCATGCCGGTGGTGTCGTAGCGGTCGGTGTCCGTCACGAGCGGCTTGTCGAGCATGAACGCCAGCGCCTTGTCGCGGTACCACTTCGGGCGGTGCGGCATTATCTGTTCTATCTCAGCCTCCACGTCGCTCTTGTGCTCGTCCAGCAGGCACTCCAGCACCCACACGGCTGCGGCCACTATGTAGAACAGCACGCTCTCAATGCTGACCACGCTGAAGCATTCGTCAAACTTTTCGCCGCGCGTAAAGCCGTACTGCTGCGCCATGGTGGCGTTGTTCATGAAGTCGGCCGCTATTGCGCCCTTTATTTCTGCTATCGTTCTCATTGTTATAATGGTATTATATCAGTGTTCAAACAGCGTTCAACTGACTATAAAGTCAACCTCCACTGCCATGTAGCCTATGCCTCCCAGTCCGAGGTCTTCAGTCGCTTCTTCTGTCAGTTCGGTTGCCGGCCGACTGCTTGCAGCCATGAAGGAGCTTACCACCTCCCTGCGCACTACGTCCGCACTCTCCAGTACCTGTCCGCTCTCCAGCCTTTGCGTAACCGGCATGTCGTTCTTCATGGCGAGTGTCATCAGCGTCTCCATGCTCCCCGTGTGCACCACTGCCATGTCGGCCAGTGTCTGTCCTGCCTCTGCGGTTATCTTCATGCCATTCCTCCTTTACCGTTGTTTATACTCTGCCGTTATCTCTATGCTCTCCCTGCCTATGGCTACTCTCTCCACAGTCTGTCCGTCCATCTCCATTTGTTCGGCTATCTCCGTGCGCCAGAACAGCGGATCATTGTCGAGCAGCATGTCTGATATGCCAACGCCCATAAGCGGTGCTTCCTTCAATTCTCCTTTGTTCATTGCCAGTATCACTGCCTGGTTCTGACGCAGCGTGTCGCCTATGCACAAGCCCGACACTATCAGTCCACCGCTGTCTCTCCTTACGGAGATATCTATGTCATAGTCGCCCGAAAGCTGTATGCCTGTTCCTTTCTTCATGTCTTGTCAGTGCTTTATGGTCGTATCTTCGTAGTCTGCCTTGTTCAGCCGCTGCGCAGGTGATGCCACGGCTTGCGCCGTTCCTGCCTGTGCCGTTGCCGTTCCAGTGGTGTTTACCACATGGGTGTGTGAATTGAATGCGTCCACCAGCGCATTGACCTTGGCCGTCAGCTGTTCTATGTTAATGAGACCTCCAAGCCTGCCGCCGTTGATGGTAATACTCTCCACATGATCCACCTGCAGCACCACCATCTGTGCAAGGTCGCCCGACAGACTTCCCAGCGTGACAGCCGTTCCCACCTTGGGCACGACGAGCATCTCACTTTCATCGTCGGTTTCCGAGGCTCGCAGCCTCACGTCCGACACTGTCATGCTTCCTACTCGTACCTCACAGGTGCATCCGCTCACGCTTGTCACTATGCCCTGGTATATGGTCATCGTTCCAACGGGGTCGGCAAGGTCTCTTATATGTTGTTGCAGTTGCTTGTATTCGCTCATTGCCTAACTCAGTCTGAATCCTAAATCTATCTTTCTCTTACCTCCGTCCTTGGAGAACTCCGTAGTCACCGACTTCACGAAGTATGTACCGTCCTTGTATGGATAGTCTGCGTCGTGCAGCGATGCAGAGTCACCCGGTCGGCACACGGGTATGAGCCATGTAATGATATTGCCCTCGAGTCCGTCGTATGACCTGCGCCTGACTTCTAACTCTCCTCTTGCCTTCATCGAGGCATCGTCTGTAGTGGTACATTTCACCTCCACCTTCTCGCCTCCGGCAGAGCCTGTCTCTGTCTCCTTTACCGTGCCGTCGGACATCAGGGCCTTCACCACTACGCGCACCTTCTTTTCTTCAGCTCTGTGAAAGGTGAGGTCTTCCTTTTCCACATTACGCTGCATGTCATAGTAGTGTTCCTCTCCTGTCTTCTCTCCTGGTGCATGCACGTGCAGCACTCCGTCGCTGATGTATATGTCTGCACCACATTCCTCTTGTATCTTCTTCAGTACGTCATAGCCAGTGGCATCCACGATGACGAAGCGGTCGTATGTCCAGGAGTACGATGCTTCCACATTCAATGTCAGCCCACACGCCTTCACCACATGCTCCAGCAGCGTCTTCAGCGTCACCTTGCGCAGTATTGTGTTGGCTATGCCGCGCCTAAAGAGGTAGAGGTCATCTTCACAGTGCAACGTCACACTGCCACCGTCAGTGGATATACGCTGCAGATAGCCTCCGAACTCATCCTTTAGCCCTTCCTCTTCATATCCGAGGCGTATCTTCACGGCATCGCCACGGTGCAGTTTGCTTTCCACGTCGAGTGCGGCATTATACTGTGCTGCCGGCAGTGTTATGACGGCTGTGTCGGCAAGTAGTTCCACACTGCGGTGTATCTCCACCTTGTCGAGCATTCCCAGTGTGTAGCCTCCTATCTGTATGTCGTATCGCATTGTGTACATAATTACATCTTCATGTCATCGCGACTCAACAGCAGCTTGTGAATGTCATCGCTGTAAGCCTCTATCGTGTAGTTCTGATTGGCTGCGCCACTGGTGAACGGCATTTCCCACGTACTGACGGCTATCTGACGTATGCCGAACATCTCAAGCAGCGGACACAGGGCTTCTATCTTGCCTTCCTCGCAGTAGCGACGCAGCTTCTTTACGTCGTCTTTCGGGTATTTGCCGTCTCTGCCCATCAGTATGCCTTCTATATGGATGGTGTAGTCGTCCTGTGTCCAGCGTTCCTTAATGCTGCCCCTTACCGTTCCCTTGCTTACTTGACGGCGTACCATTATATGCTGTCCGTTCACACTCACCATCGGTTCCTCTGGTAGCATCCATTCGCCCATACTGTCGCTTTTGAGCCTCATCGGCATCACCATCGGCACGCCCAGGGCATTGGTATATACGGTATCCTCAACCTCGTCCGGGCTTATGATATCCACGTTGTAGTCGGAGCTATCAGGCATTTTTTTGCCCGATGCCAGATAGCCCGTACTGATGCCGTGGAAGTTGTTCTCCCGAAACAGTCCGTATGGTGGTATCTTTATGGTGTTGACAGCCATGGGAAAAATTGAAGAATTAAAAAATTGAAGGATTGAAAAAATATGAATTATGCATTGTGCATTGTGAATCATGCATTATCAGAGCTTGCGGCTATGGCCAAGGCGCGGTTCATGCAACGTAGCACCGTGTGTTCCAGTTCTGCAGTGTCGGTCTTGTCGGCCATGCTGACATAGATATTGTCGAAGAACTTGCCTATACTCATGTGTATGATAGTGTTGCGTGTGCCGCCAGTGGCAAGTGTCTCAGCGGTTTTCCTGCTGCCTACGCCTGTTCTGCCTTTGCCACCACCGTTGCCGCCAGAGAGAAACAAGTCGGTAGCCGTCTTGCTGCCCTTTTGTCCTGGTTTGCTGATGCCAGTGTTCTTCTTCTCCGTTTTCTTCTTCGTTTCCGTCTGCTTCTGTGCAAGCAACTGGTTACGGTAGTTCTGTATATAGGCAGCGGTGCCTCCTGCAGCCTTGGCATTATCATACAGCCGCTTGGCCGAACCCACGCCGCTTATGTCTGCAAAGCCTTCCGAAGCCAGCCGTGTCGCATCCGAGAACTCTCCCGAAAACAGAGCCTTCAGCGCTTCACCCACCTTGCCCAGCCCGTTGAGCAGCTCAGTGATGCGGTCGGTGACGTATTCCTTGAGTATGTTGCCGAACTGCTTCACCGTGTCCCACATGGTGGTGAGGAAGTTGCGGAACCCCTCGAAGTTGTTCCAGCAGTATATCACCGCTGCCACCAGTGCCGCTACGGCTGCGATAACCAATCCTATGGGGTTAGCCGTCAGTGCAGCATTGATGAGCCACTGTGCCACAGTCCATGCCTTGGTCACAACTGTAACAGTTTTAGTCACCGCTGCGTAGGCAAGCATGGCAATGCGCCCGGTATTGAGTGCCACGGCGGCCACACCCACCACTGCGGCAAGGTAGCCCAGTTCCTCGCGCCACTTCCAGATAAACCGCGTCACTGCCAGCACCACACCTATCACCTTCTGTATGGCTGTGAGTATAGGCGGCACTATGTCCGACACAACATCGACCACCGACATTATTGCCGGCTGCATGACCTTGTATATCTCTGCGGCACGCTGCTGTATCACTCCAACGAGCGTTGACAGTCTGCCCGACAGTATCTGGCTCAGACTCTCGCTCATGCCGTGGAATGCTCCGCCTTCGTCTGTGGCGTGCTTGATGGCGGCGGCCACGGCATCCATGCCTATCTGGCCTTTCGACATCATGTCCTGCAGTTCCTTGTAGGTCTTGCCGGTCATCTTCTCCAGTTCCTTCAGCGGATTGAAGCCCGCATTGATGAACTGCATCAGGTCCTGCCCCGTCATCCTACCCGCACTCGCCACTTGTCCGAACACCAGCGAGAGGCTCGACAGTTTGTTTGCATCTCCTCCGGCTATGTCGCCCAGCTGACGCATGTAGCCGTTCACCTTGTCTGCCTGCACACCGAAGTTGAGCATCATCTTGGCATTATCCGTAAGGTCGAGGGCGGTGTATGGCGTCTTGGCAGAATAGTCGTTTATCTGTTTCAGCATTTCTGCTGCTTTTGTCTCGTCACCCACAAGCGTACGGAATGCCGTGCTGGTCATTTCTGCCTGTGCGCCCACCTTGGCTATGGCTCCCACTCCTGCACCTATCAGCGCATAGGGGTTCATCAGGAAACTCATGCCAGGGATGCTCATCAAGGACCCTTTGAAGCTGGAGAACGAGAAGGCGCTGCGCAGTGCTGTCCCCACGGAACCTGCCCTGCGCTGCACCGTCTGCAGCTGAGCGTCAACCTGCCGTGCGGCATTGATTACGTCGCCACCGCCTCTTTGCTGCAGGTCTATCGTATATTTCAGTATGCTATCCATTCGCCTTTGCTTCTGCCTTGCGGATGTCGATCAGGTGACGTATGGTCCACGCCCACTCTCCGTCTGAGAGTGTGTCGGGGTCGAGGTGCATGTAGTATCTCAGCATGGTGTTGAGAAACAGCACGTCGGCGTCTTCCCATCCCGGCACGTCGGCATCCTTCAGATTTTTTTTATCTCGGCCTCCTTTATCTTCATTACTTCCTCCATCTTTGCCACTACGGCAAGGAAGAGGTCGTCCTGTTCAAGTATCTCCCTGTCACCGTCGAGCCACAGCTGCTTGAGCATCGTCTCACTTAGCTGCATAGGGTCGCGCACCACGCTGGCATAGCTGATGTCTTTTCTCGTCGGTCTGCGCAAGAGGCACGACTTGCCCTCCACGCTTATCTGATACAGGTCGCCGTGCTTGGCTTTCCACTCGTCTATTTTCTTCTGTTCAATCTTCATTTGAATTAAGATTTATGAATTAAGATTGTGCATTATGGATTAAGGTCGAAGGATTAAGGACTAAGGTCTATTTGTGTTGCAAACCTTCTTCTTTCTTCCCTTCATCCTTATTCCTTATTCTTGAGGTCGAGGAAAATGAACGGCAGCGTCTTCTCCTGGAACTTGTCACCCTGCTTCCATTCCGTGCTGTCCTCAGTGAACTCCACGCCTATGAGCACGTCTGTGGTTATCACGTCGCCGTGTGTAGGGTTGCCGTATGATGCCACGATGTCTATCGAGGCGTCGAGTATGTCACCGCCCGATGCACGGCGCAGTGCCTCATACTCGCTCTGTACCAGCGTGAGCTCACCTTCGTAGGTCTTGTTGCCACGCTGTATGCTCATAGGCTTGTTACCTGAGGCATGCAGCACTTCCTTCTCCTGCTTCGAGGCATACTTCACGCCTCGCAGTCCAGTAACCTTGCGGCCTGCCACAACAACGGTGACATCGGCCCATTCGTATTCTCTTGTATTAACCATGAGTTAAGAATTAAGATTTTGCAATTATGAATTATGCATTGTGAATTATGCATTGCGCATTATGCACTAACCAGAAATCCCAGACTTACGTCCACGTAGCGTGCATAGCCGAACGGACGCACCTTGAGCGTCACCTTGACGTTCGATGTGGCGAGCACGTTCTGCTGGTCGTCCACGTAGCACTGGCAGCCTTCACCGTCCTCACCGGCACTAAGTTCGCCGTTGGCGGTCATCTGGCGATTAATGACGTTGGTCACTGTCTGCTCCCATGAGCGTGCCACAGCCGGCAGCAGCGTGCCGTCGGTATTTACCTCCAGTTCGTCGAGGAGCATGTTGAGCAGCGTATCGTATGCCAGGCGATATGCCTTGTCGGCCACACGGCGTGCCGTGATGTGTGCATAATCGTCAGTATCGTCGGTTGCTGTCGGATCGTCGGTGAAGAAGTAGCCACTTCTGCCTACGTATCGGCGCAATGTGATATAACCGCTCTCGTGTACCGTCTCTACGAGGCTCTGGGCTTTCTCCACAGCCTTGTCGTCAAGGTAAGCCTCTGACAGTGCCAGACTGCCGTCTTTCACCCTGCCTATGTTGCGTTGCACGGGTATGGAGGCAATGCGTCCCATCAGTGTGCCTATGCACGCGCCTTCGCTCTCTGCCTCGGTATCGCCAATGAGCACAGCTACACGGTCGTAGTCATCCTGCGTGAGGTCGTGCAGTGTCTTGCTACTGTCATATTTCCTGCCTTCCAGCACGAAGAACAACGGAGCGTAGAGTTCCGTGGTTGCCCACTCTGCCAGCTGCTGTGCCTTAGGCAGTGCCGTCAGCACGTCGGGGTCTAGGCCGTTGGTGCTTGCTGCAGAACCACCGGTGTTTACGTTTGCCACAGCCACGGCACGCAGCTGTCCGTTCATGCGTGTGATGAGGTCGCGCACCTTGCCGGCTGCTGTCTGTGTGTAGTCGCACAGCGTGGTCATGGTGGTGGCTGGTGCCACGGGGTAGATGACGAGCTTCACGCCTGGACCTGCTTCATCGTAGAAGAGGCTGACCTGACGGTACAGTTCGGCGTTGTTGTCTTCTGTCACACCAAGGTCTGCAAGGTCATCCATGGAGCGCAGCGTATAGGGAGTGTTGAGTGCGAGCAACCCCGTCACTGCCGCCGCACCACACACGAGGGCTGTCAGTCCGTCGGTGCTCTCGCCTACGGTGCCCAGCTGTCCGTTAAGAAACTGTATCTTTACTCTTGGTAGTTGCATGATTGAATTAAGAATTAAGATTTAAGAATTAAGATTTAGCATTGTGAATTATGCATTATGCATTGTGAATTGTCCATTTCTACACTTTGCCGCTTTTTCACCCCCGGAACTGACACTCTGCTTTTCCTAGGCTCTTATCCCTGAGCATCAATTCCTAAGGGGTATTGAAAAAGCGGGGGTAGCGTGCCTTTACTCGTGGCCCTGGTCTTCCACTGTCTCTTCCACTGTTTCCTCTACGGCTTCGCCCTCTATGATGACGGCTATGCCCTTCTTGTCGTAGCGACGGTGTGAACCGCCAGTGCGCATGAGGAATGAGTAGATGTCACCGTAGTAGGTGGGCGAATCAGTCTCGTCGAACATCTTCACTTCGCCGATGGCGCGGCTCACGCACTTCTCCTGCCATGCCAGTGCTATGGCGTTGAGTGTTGCAGCCTCCTCAGAAGTAGGAGTGTCGGTGAGGAAGGTGTGGCCGCCTGACGGTGCTGCGCTGCGGTCGGTTATCTCGTCGGTCTCTGAGCGCATCATTATGCTGAAGCCGTAGAGACGGCCGAGCGTACCGTTCTGTGCGTCGGCAGATGCAAGGAACGCTGAAAGTTCCTTATCGGTGAGGTCGTTGAGCAGGTCGGCATACATGGCGGCATTGAGCAGGAGGTAGCGGTTTTCCTGCGGCACGTCGTTCTTGTTGAAAAGTGTTGCGACTGCCAACACGTCAGCCTTTGTGATGGCGCGGCGGTCGCCTGTGCCGTTAGCAGAACGTGTAGTCACGTTTGCACCGGTGGTGGTGATGCCTGCGGCATACTTCGCCCACTTCTGCAGCAGGTTGTCGGCTGCTGCCTTCTGCAACTGCTCGCGGTCGTTGGCAATCACGCTCATGCGCTTGTCATACGACAGTTCCACCTGGTCCACGTTAGGGATATATACCGGGTCGGTGGTCAGTTCGTCGATGTTGTAGGACAAGTCTTGATCCGTACGTGTCTGCACGGTAGCAGGCTTGGTAGTACGGTTCTTCTTGACGCTCGACGGGCTGCCGGCATTGGGCACGTGCACCGTCTTGTTGTTTACGAATGCAGAGTCATCCACTGACTTAGAGGTGAACGAGTTCTGCGGAAAGAAATTCTCCTGTATGGTGTTGAGCCATATTTCTTTGTTGAGTGCCATAGTGAATTAAGAATTATGAATTAAGAATTAAGATTTGGGAATTGAATAATTATGAATTATGCATTATGCATTATGAATTACGCATTGTACTCCACGCCGAACTTCTCCTTGTACTTCTGTGCGAAGAGGGTTGGGTTCTGCGCCTTCAGCATGGCAAGCTGGTTGTCGTGGTCCAGCTGGTCCCACGTCTTGTTTTCCATGACGGCTGCCGTGCCTTCGTTGAACACGTCGGCGGCGCGTGTCTGGCGCTTCTGCGGTTTCATACTGTCGATGAGTTGCGTGGCGGTCTCGCGATCTGCCTCCATGAGTTTCTTCATGCTTGGCAACTGTTCTGCGGTGAGCTTGCCGTCGGCCACAGCCTTGTCAAGGTAGGCATCCACCTCCTTGCTTTCCAGTTCCGCAATGCGGTTCTTGTACTGCTGGTTGGCCTGGCGCAGGGCTTCCGCCTGTGCCGACTGGCTTTCCAGTTCCTTGATGTGCGCCACTACGGCGCTTGCGTCTGCCTTGTCCTCAAAGGTCGGCAGTGCCTTGATGTCGTCTATAAGTGCCATTTCTTCTTGATTTATGGCTCCGTGGAGCCGGTTGTTGAAATAAGTGTAAATCTCGTCATCGGTGTTTTGCGAGAGGTCTGTCGCCTCCGGCATGTCGTAGATGCCGTCGGCCATACCCATATCGACCGCCTCTGTGGCTGTCAGCCAGTGGTCGCGTCCGTCGAAGTAGCGTGCCTTCACGTCCTCTGGTGTTGTGCCTAACCTCTTCGATAGCATGGCGGCAAGGTCGGTCTCTATGCGTTCTATCTGGTCGGCCACGGAGCGCAGCCACTCAGCACCACCGTAACCACCGCCGCTCACCTGATGCAGCATGAGACGTGCGTAGGGGCTCATCATGAGCGGTTTGCCGCACAGTGCCACCACTGCAGCTATTGATGCAGCCATGCCGTCAACGTAGATGGTGATGTCGCCGTCAGTCTGGCGCAGTGCGTTGTATATTGCCATGCCGGCAAACACGTCACCGCCTCTTGAGTTGATGCGCACGTCTATGTGCTTGTAGCGTCCTGCTACCTGCATCAGTTCGGTAACGACGCGTCCGCTGTCCACGGCATCGCCCTCACCCATATCACCGTAGAGCAGTATGGTGGCGGTGCCGTCGGCACTTTCCACTACGTTGAAGAATCGTGTATCGTCTTTCTTTTTCATTTATGGGATTGAAGAATTGAAAAGTTTAAGAATTGAAGTATTGCGGATTATGAATCACGCTGCAAAATTACGCTATTCCGTCGATGTGTGCAAACTGCCGTTTTGTCGTAAACGGCTGTGAGTGCATCATATACGCAACTGCGTACATCATAAAACAGTGAGTTGTACGACACCGCGAAAACAAGTAATTTTGCACCCATGAAACAGACTAAGCAAGGCATAAACAAGCGCGACATAGCTAAGTCGCTCTACGTAAACGGCTCCTACACGCAGGAGGAGATTGCACAGAAGGTGGGCGTGACGCGCCAGACCGTGGCACGATGGATTGCCGCCGACAACTGGGACGACCAGAAGGCTGCGCTCACCATCACTCCTGCACAGATACTGGCAGGGCTTAACCGCCAGATAGTGGAGATAAACAACAACATCAACCAGCGTGAGGAGGGTCAGCGTTTCGCCACCGTGGCAGAGGCCGACACGCTCGCCAAGCTCGCCTCTGCGATTAAGAAGATAGAGAGCGACGTGGGCATTGCCGACATAGTGGACGTGGGCATACGCTTCACCAACTGGCTGCGCCCGCTCGATCTCGACAAGGCGAAGGAGTTTAGCGACCTGCTCGACGCCTTCCTCAAAGACCAGCTGAAGTAGTTTAGTATGTCGCTGTACCACAGCGACCATTAAAGGGAAAAGATGACACAAGAAGAAAAGAAAGCACTGCAGCGGTGGGCGGAGCACCATAAGGCCATGGCGGCCGACGTGCCCGTGGAAGACTGGATGTCAGCGCGTGACATAGAGCATCGGCGCACGGAGTTGGAACACGACCCCATAGAGTGGATTAAGTATTTCTTCCCGAAATACGCCAGGTATGACTTTGCACCGTTCCACAAGCGTGCCATACGCCGCATCATTGAGCACCCAGAATGGTATGAGGTGCTGTCGTGGAGCCGTGAGCTGGCAAAGTCAACCGTGGCGATGTTCATCAACATGTATCTGGCTCTCACCGGGCGCAAGCGTTTCTTCGTGCTTGCCAGTGCCACCGAGACCTCTGCCATCCGTCTGCTTGCTCCCTACAAGATAAACTTTGAGAGCAATCCGAGATTAAAGCAATTCTACGGCACGCAGGTGACGCTCGGTTCCTGGACCGACCGCGACTTCACCGCACGGTGTGGTGCCAAGTTCGTGGCTCTGGGCGCGGGTAGTGCGCCGCGCGGTGCGAGGAACGAGGAGGTGCGCCCCGATGTGATATACCTCGACGACTACGACACCGACGAGGACTGCCGCAATCCTGAGACGTTGAAGAAGAAGTGGGACTGGTTCGAGGGTGCGCTTTACCCCACGCGCTCCATATCCGAGCCTACGCTGATACTGTGGTGCGGCAACATCATCGCACGCGACTGTTGCATCAAGCGTGCAGGAGAAAAGGCACGCCACTGGGACATAGTCAACATACGCGACAAGGACGGACGCTCAACGTGGCCGCAGAAGAACACGGAGGAGCAGATTGACACCGTGCTTGCCAACATATCGCAGAAAAACGCTCAGGCGGAGTATTTCAACAACCCCGTGAGCGACGGCACCATATTTCGCAACCTCCCCATGGGCAAGGTGCCGGCACTGTCCAGGTTTCCTTTCCTCGTCATCTACGGCGACCCAGCCTACAGCGACTCGCGCAAGAAGCAGAGCAGCACCAAGGCGGTGTGGCTCGTGGGTAGGCTCAAGGGCGTGTACTACATCATCAAGGGTTTCCTGGCACGCGAGCTTAACGCCGCCTTCATAGGCTGGTACTTCGACCTCGTGGACTACGTGGGCGGCAAGACTACAGTGTATTGCTACATGGAGAACAACAAACTGCAGGATCCTTTCTTCAACCAGGTGTTCAAGCCGCTGCTGCGTGAGGAGTCGAAGAAGCGCGGCAGGGAACTGTTCATCAAGGGCGATGAGCGCAAGAAGACGGAGAAGGCCACGCGCATAGAGGCGAACCTTGAACCCATTGACCGCAACGGTGCGTGGGTGTTCAATGAACAGGAGCGTGACAATCCCCACATGCAGGAGCTCATGGAACAGTTCCGCCTCTTCGAGATGCACCTGCCGTACTGTGCCGACGGTCCTGACTGCATAGAGGGCGCCGTGACCATCATCGGTGAGAAGACCGTGGAGATGCAGCCGCCCGTCACCATATCATACAAGGAACTCAACGAAGACAACCCATACCGCATGTGACAATGCACAATTCATAATGCATAATTCATAATTTGTTCAGTATGTCGCTGTACCACAGCGACTCCATAAAAAGAGAATAACATGAAACGTTCAAACACCGTTAAATCACTGCTCAAACACAAGCAGAACCGCATACAGCAGGGCGGCATGCGCACCGAGCCGGGACAGCGTCAGCCCGACGTGATACTGCAGATGCCCGAAGTGTTCATGTTCGACATGAAGGCTTACATGCAGTCGCTGTTGCTCGCCAGGAGCATAGACTACTCCAACCGTGCAAGGCTGTACGACATGTACGACTCTGCCATGCTCGACCTTCACCTCTCAGGCACGCTCGCCAAGCGCCTGCGTGGCGTTACGGGCTTCCCCATCGCCTTCCAGCGCGACGGCGTGACCGACGAGGAGGTGACGCGACAGCTGCGCTCGCCGTGGTTCCGTGAACTGAGGAAGGAAATCATCATGGCTGAGTTCTGGGGCTTCTCGCTCTTCCAGTTCTATACTGATGATGACGGTAACATACGCTTCGACCTCATCAACCGCAAGCACTACGACCCTGTGCGTGGCAGACTGCTGCGCTTCCAGGGCGATCAGGACGGCGTGCCTATCGATGAGTTCGACAACATGATGTTCGTGGGTTCTGAGCGTGGACTGGGCATCTTCGCCGAACTGCTTCCCGCCGTTCTCTACAAGCGCGGCGACATGAGCGACTGGGCGAAGTTCTGCAATATCTTCGGTATGCCCATACGCGAATATACCTACGATGCCGGCGACGAGGAGGCACGCCGCCGCCTCATTGCCGATGCAAGGGCGCAGGGCACCAATGCGGTGTATATCCACCCATCGGGCAGCGACCTCCGTCTGGTGGAGGCAGGCAACAAGACCGGCTCTGGCGAACTGTACAAGCAGTTTGCCGACTATTGGGATGCGAAGATTTCCATCCGTGTGCTGGGCAACACCCTGACTACCGATGCGCAGGACACTGGCACGCAGGCTCTCGGTTCGGTGCATCGTGAGGAGGAGCAGTCAATGAACGAGGATGACCGCGAAACCATCCTCAACGTGCTCAACTACGACATGCGCCCCGTGTTCCAGCAACTGGGCTTCAACGTGGAGGGCGGTGAGTTCGTGTATGCACGCAAGGACAAGACCGACCCGAAAACACAGCTGGAGATAGTGCAGGGACTGCACACCATGGGGCTGCCAATGGATGATGACTGGCTCTATGAGACTTTCGCCATTGCCAAGCCGGAGAACTACGACGAACAGAAGAAGATGAGTGAGGAAAGAAAAAAGATGATGGAGGAGATATTATCTGGTGACACAGCAAAACAAGCAAACCTTCAACCTTCATCCAATCAACCTTCAACCAACCAACCTTCATCCCTGAAGAACCGCCTCAAGAGTTTTTTCGCGGTAGCCTCGCCGGTGAGCGGGGCAACGATGATCTGACCGCCACGGTTGACAGCCTGTATTACGGCGATGCCCACTGTTCATGCTGCCGCACTGACGGCACGTCGATGGACAATGCCGCAGAGGTCAGGGTGGATGCCGACATTCTCGATGCTTTCACGAGGTATGTCTATGAGCATGGCGTGAAGGAACAGAACGGCATTGAGGCAGGAATGTGGAGCGAGGTGCTGCGCGTCATCAACGATGCCACGGTGGAGGGGCTGGTGCAGTCGCAAGTGCCTACGCTTGAAGATAACTTCCTGCGTGAGCTTCGCCACGGCAACGAGGTGTTTGCCGCCTTCAAGGTTCATACCATGGGTAGTGAGATGCAGCGTCAGCTAATTGGCCCGGATGGCAAACTGAAGCCGTTCAGTCAGTGGCGTGACGATGTGCAGAAGATAGCGAGCCACCAGTGCGGTGCATGGCTCAAGACTGAGTATGACACTGCGGTGATACGTGCGCACAATGCTGCTGACTGGCAGGAGTATGAGCGTGACAAGGACATCATGCCTAACCTGCGCTGGATGCCTACCACGAGCAAGGAACCCGAGACAAAGCACCGTTCCTACTGGCTGCGCCGTGTGAACCTTCCTGTGGATCATCCGTTCTGGAACGAACATCACCCCGGCGATCGATGGAACTGCAAGTGTACGTTGGAGCAGAACGATGACCCGATAGTGCTGCCACCCTCTGACGGCAGTGACAGTGGTGCCACACCGCACCGTGGACTGGAGAACAACCCCGGCAAGGACGGTCACATCTTCAACGACACGCATCCATATTTCCCAAAGTCATGTAGCGAGTGCTTCGCCAACAAGGGCGGTAGTCTGAAAAACCGCCTGAAGCTGCTGTTCAGGAATCAGAAGAAGAAGGACTGCCGACACTGCACCAGAATTGATGCTGTTGTAAACAAGATGAGCGGCGACATTGATGCAAAGAATATATTCACCAAACTGTCAAACCTTTCTGGTGCAGAATATATTCGTCAGCTACGTCAACTCACTGAACTAAAAATATACAAGAGAGTTGAAAAAAATATATTGTCCGCCATTAGCGAAGACAGTTCTGACTACGCTAATCTTTTAGCAGGAGCAAAAAAAGCAATAAAGCATGGGTACAAAGTATTTCTTCTGCCAAATCCAAAAGGAGTTCGGAGTGCAGACTACATATTCTCACGTAAAGGAGTATATAAGATGTACGACCTGAAAACCATTACAGGGACAGGTTCTATTGGAAGCAGACTGAAAGAGTCGGTTGGACAAACGAACAGAGTATTCCTTAATCTGTGCACGACTTACCCAACTAACAAGATGGCCACTGAAATCAAACAATACTTCGAGATAAACAGCGAAGCTTTGGAAGTACTGGTGGCAGTCGGTAAAAAAATGGTATCAATAGAAAAGTATATGGTTTCAGAAAGGAACTTCTATAAGGAGTTTAGGAAACGCATTGAACAATAAAAAAAGGCTATCCGAAGACAGCCTAAATGGGACGGTACGATAAAGCCCAATCCCCACGCATACTCAGCGGGTAGTCATTGAAGACGCTACAAAGTTACAAACAAAAATTCAAACCACCAAATAAAAATGAAAAAAAATGAATCATATATCCAAAAATGTTGTTTTTACCATATTAGTTAGTTGTGTTAGTATTTTTGATTTTTGATTAATGTTTTCATCCTCCGCAGTCCGTGAGGATAGCGGAGGCTTTTCAACGAACAACCCTTAAAATGCAAAAGATATGGAGATAACCACACAACAGCTGCTGGCAATAATGCCTAACGCAGAAAAGAACATAAGGAGCAACCGCAACTGGCTGAAAGACGGCAGGCCAATGACCGCCGACGAAGCCACTGCACTGCTCAACCGCTACGCCAAGGAGTGCGGCATTACCACACCGCTCCACTGGGTGCACTTCCTCGCCAACGTGGCGGTGGAAAGCGGATGCCTGCGCAACTCAGAAGAAAACCTCAACTACTCAGCCAAGGGACTGCGCACCATGTGGCCGGCACGCTTCATCACCATGGAGCAGGCTATGCAGTACGCCCACAAGCCGGAGAAGATAGCCAACTACGTCTATGCCATGCGCATGGGCAACGGCAGTCGTGACAGCGGCGACGGATGGCGCTACCGTGGCCGTGGTCTTATAGGCTACACCGGCAAGGCCAACTACAGGGAATACGCCAAGTGGTGCGGTTACGACGTAGTGCGCCAGCCCGACCTATTGGCAGGACGCACCGGAGCATTCCGCAGTGCGGCACATTTCTTCGCCAAGAACTGCCTCACGATGGCAAGCAAGGACAATGGTCAGGGCATACGCCGCAGAATCAACGGCGGACTGACCGGCTGGACTGATTGCCAGCAATATATAAACCGAGCCAAGCAGGTGCTGCTTTAGTCAATGCATAATTCAAAATGCATAATTCATAATTGCATAATCTTCAATTTTTCAATCTTTCAATTCTTCAATTTTTCCTATGGACAACTTCATAACCCTGAAAGACTACGACGCTACGATACACCGCGAGATACTCGACTCACTGCTGCGCACAAACTCAGAGACCTACGACCCGCAGATTGTGGAGATATGCGAAGACAGGGCGGTAAGCGAGATGCGCTCGTACCTCAGCAAGCAATACGACTGCGATGCCATCTTCTCAGCACGTGGCATCGACCGTCACCAGCTCATCCTCATGTTTGCCATCGACATCACGGTGTATCACATCTTCTGTCAGCACAACCCCTACAAGATGTCGAAGATAAGGCAGGAACGCTACGACCGTGCCATAGAATGGCTGAAGGGAGTGATGAACGGCGACGTCACCATCGACGGAGCACCCACGCTACCCACCGACACCCTGGCAGACAACTCACGCTGGCAGACACAGAGCGATGGAGTAAGACCCACAATGCTTTAGCAATTCATAATTCATAATGCATAATTCATAATTCGTTCAGTATGTCGCTGTATCACAGCGACCATAAAAACCAACAATCATGACAAAGAAAGACATAGCAAGAATCAACGACACCACAATAGTGAGGAAGACGACGGTGATAGGTTCCTTCGCCCTCGGATGGCTGATAACCATTGCCGGCTTCATAGTGCCGCCCCTGGGAGTGATTGACAACTCCGTCATCATCATACTGGGTCAGGCACTTACCTACACCGCCGTGGGTGTGGGACTGAAGGAGTACGGCGACATACAGAACGCCAGGATCAACCAACTGCTGAAAGACAGCGAAAAAGATAAGGAGGAAGCACAATGAAAAAAGCAAGCATCATCCGGAAGGTATTTTTCACTCTTCACTTTTCACTCTTCACTCTGCTGCTTGTCAGTAGCTGCAAGACAGTGGAACAGGAAACCATCATCGAGAGGAACGACACGCTGAGGGAACTGACGCAACAGCGTGACAGTGTGGTTCATCGTGACAATATAGTTCACCGTGACAGCGTCTCAGTGCATATCTACAACCGCAATGACACGGTCTATCACGTCACCGAGCATTGGCACTCAGACTACCATGACCGTTCATACTACCACGACCGCTCACACGCCGACACCATGTATCAGGTGTGTGTGGTGGGAACCAGGAGCAAAGAAACGGTGGAGCAGAAACAACCGTGGTGGCAGGATCCATGGTTTGCCGTAGCAGTGGCATGTCTGACAGCCGTCGTGTATGTCGCTGTATCACAGCGACGCAATAATCAGCATACATGAGACAGGACGACCTCACAAGACGCATCAGCGCACTAAAGAGAGAAATAGACCGCGAGATGCGCGACCGTCTGCCTCGCAAGGTGGCGATAGTGGCAAAGAACCACTTCACGCAGAACTTCCGCGACGGTGGCTTCACCAATGGCGGCCTGCATCCGTGGCAGCGCACGCGCAGACAGCAGCAGGGCGGCCCCGACAGCCAGTACGGCCCGCTCACCTCGAGGCGCAACCACCTCATGCGCTCCATACAGACAACGACGGCACCGGGAAGGGTGACAGTGGAGAACCCCGTGCCGTATGCCGCCATACACAACGACGGAGGCGACGTGACCACGCACCCCACCGTCACGGCACGCATGAGACGCTTCGCCTGGCACATGGTGTATTCACTCAGTGGCAGGAGCAAGGGCGAACCGCAGGGCGAACTACCGCCAGAGGCACAGAAGTGGAAGGCACTGGCACTGACAAAGAAGACACGCCTGACCATCAATGCACACATACCGCAGCGTCAGTTTATAGGAGACTCAAGGGAACTGATAGAAAAAATAAACTCCATCTTCGCAGAGACGATGGAGCGCATTAAGAAACTTATAACATAACTCTTCAATCCTCCAATTTTTCAATTCTAAAAAGATGGAAAACCTACTCTATAACATCATACGCCGCATTGCAGACGCAATGCCAGACGTAAGCACCGTGGATGAGGACTACGGTCAGTTGGAAGCCATCGACAGGCAGGAAATGGACACCTATCCGCTGACGTTCCCCGCCGTATTGGTCAGCGAGACGGAAACCGATTGGAGCAACCTCGGTGACCTCGTCCAGAAAGGTCGTGCGCAGGTGGTGGTGCGCCTGGCAATAGACTGCTACGATGACACCCACTACGACAGTGGCACGATGGAGGCTATAATGAGCCGTGCCGACATGGCTGACCGCATACACAAGGCCCTGCAGGGCTTCCGTCCGCTCGGTGACGGACCACTCGTGCGTGAGCGTTCACGCTTCTACACCTGGAGCCACGGCATCAAGGTGTATGAGCAGCACTATACGCTGACGGTCAGTCAAACAGTCCGGGAAAGAGCGGTGGCTGAGCCGCCGCACACGCTTTCGCTGGCTGTTTCGGTTTCCGCACGGCAGAACGAAAGCCAGTGAACATCGGACGGTCTATGCCCTTGCCATCGACGGTGGCTCCCTGTTGCACCATGCGGCGCACCACCTGCAGCACGCGAGCCTCCGAGATGAAGAACTCCTCGCGGCTCAGGCGCTGAATGGCATCGTCGAAACGAAGCCGGCACACCTCCGTCCAGTAATAGTAGCGTTCAAACATTCTGCGGTCGCGCTCTGCGACAAGATCTTTGCTTCTGCCTTTACTCATAGTCCTTATTCCTTACAACCTTATTCTTTATTCCGCAAAGTTACTGATTTTCTTGCACATAAACAATAGAAAAAGGGATGTTTCGACTGAAACACCCCTATTTTGTTGTCACATATTGAACGGCACTGCCCTGGTCAGGCGTCTGTCACCGACAGCGGTATGTACTTCCATGCGCCTGTTTCCGTGTCCTTGACCTCCGCACGTATGTACTGGCGGGTTACTGACGGCTTGTAGGCCTCCATGATTATCTCCACTCCCTCAATGAAACGCTCGTCGCCGGTCTTCTCTGCCATCTGCTTCAACTGCAACACGCGCGATGCCTTGAGGTTGCCCTGCTGGTCCTTGCTGAGCAGACGCAGGATGGTATCTACGAGTAACTGCGTGTCCTCATCCTTGGCAAGTCCGGTGATGTACTCCTTCACCATTGCGATGCCGTCCTCTGCTGTGTCGAGGTAGGAATCCACGGTGTTCACTCCGAGCGTCAGGCGCATGGTGCCGCATGAGTTGGTGAACGTGTGCGAGAACTGTCCGTCGCGCTTGTTGAGGTGCATCACCTCTGCCTTCATGCGCAGCACCTCCCTGAAATTGTCAAACACACATTCCTTCACCGTGCGTATCTGTTCGCTGAGCGCCTGCAGTTCTGGAATGGTGCTCTCTATCTGCTCGTCCACCAGCTGCACGTATGCCTCGCGGTTATCCTTGCGCTCCTGCATCCTCTGCCTGCGCTCCTGTTCCTTCTTGAAAGCCTCGAACTGAGCTTTCTCGTCTGCCGTCATCTCCACGGCTGTCATGTTCTTGTTCTCTTCCATGTTTGAATAGTATTTGAAAAGTAATTGAATTATGAATTGTGCATTTTATCAAGCATTGCCCTGAGTTTGCGGCTCAGCTGTTCCAGTTCCTCAGTGTCAATCATGCGGAATTTCTTTCCGGCTATCCTGTTGTCTAAGCAGAAACGGTCAACGGCTGCCCATGAAGTGGTGTCCACGCCGTACTTCTGCATCAGGTGCAGCACCACGCTGCGTTGTCTGCGCCGTTCCGTGTCTTCACCGTGTGTCTTCTCTCCGAGCGAGCGTTCAAGCGTATCGCATAGCGTGCGGTACTCGCGGTCACTGAGTTCGCGCAGGCTGTCGGTTCTGCCTAACGACACGCTGTTGACGAGCGACTTCTTCAGGTCTTCTCGGTCGGCCTTGCACGGCACACGGTTGAGCACTGCATAGAACCGTGCGTAGTTCCTGTCAAGCGACGTCATGCCTCACCTCCTTCCTGTATGTCACCTTCAGGTACTTGTGCCACCGTATCACACGGCTCGCCCACATCATGTCAGTGGTTATCATCACCACCTTGCCGGGGTTCTTTTCCGACTTCTTCAGACGCATGTCGCACTCGTAGCCGTGGGTGAACCAGTCTTCCACAAGCCCCTCGGCGGCATCGGGTTCCATCAGTATGTAGATTGTATCACCCGGCTTGTAGTCCGCCGTCATATTGTCGAACACGCGCTCCTTCACTTTCTTCAGAGCTTCGCTGTCTCTCTTTATTTCTTCCCATTCCATAGTCATCGTGATAATTAAGAATTAATAATTATGAATTAAGATTGTGAATTATGCATTGTGAATTGTGCATTACGAACGTCCCCAGTACTTTGCCGCTCCTTCCTCCCAGATGGTCATCTCGCCGGTCTCGCCTATGAACCTGCCCTTGCTGAAGGCCTTGAAACCCTCCACCCATATCTTCAGTGCGGCATCATACATCACGCTCACCGCTGCAGAACCGCGCGGACGCTGTCCGTTGGCGTGGCTGATGAAGATGAGCAGCTTGCCGCGATTGGTTTCCTTCATGCGGATATACTCCTTGTAGGTCATCTGCGTGTATTGGAACGAGTCTATTATCACTACGTCGGGGCTCTTGCGCTGACGGAGGCGTGCGCGCAGGTAGGGCATTGACTCATTGTCGAGCAGGCTGAAACGACCGCCCACGTCGAGCATACCGTGTCGCTGCAGGCTCTGCCGCATCGTCATGCCTGTGCCTTCCTCCAGTGAGTCGTAGGCCACACGGGCATACTTGCACAGTTCCTTGCACAGCTGCATGGTAAAGCTGCTCTTGCCGTTGCCGGAGTTGCCCCAGATAAACCACACCCCGGTGCGCTCCGGCTCACCGAATGCCTCGCGCCACTTGCCCTTGAATGGAAATGTATGTTCCTTCTTGCGCAGCACCTCGCTGACTGTCAACTGTCTTCCCATATATTAAGAATTATGAATTAAGAATTAAGATTGTGCATTGTGAATTATGCATTGTGCATTTTCAAAACACGGTGCACGCTCTTCTTCACACGGCGCAGGTCGTAGTCGCTGTCCTCTGCGTCACGCAGCACTTCCTCGATGTCCTTGCGTTCCGTCAGTCCGTTGGCGGTGCAGATGGCATACACGTCGTTGGGCGTAGTATCGTCTATCTCGAAGTATTTCCTGCCTATGCGGCTGTAAAACTCCTTGTAGCCTGGCTTCTCGTGGCGCAGGCCGTTGCGCACGCGCTTCTTTATGTAGTCGGTGCTGAGGAACACCACGCCGCACTTGTCTTCTACCTTGTTATACAGGCTGATGAAATAGTGGAACACGCTCTCTGTCAGTTTGTCGGCCTCGTCGAAGATGAGCAGCGGAGCGTTCATCTGTATCAGGCGTGCCAGTATCTCCTTCCACAGTTCGCGCACGGTGTAGCCCTCGCCGCGTATGCCGATGATGCGGGCTATCTCCCTTACAAACTCGCCCTTGTGCAGGTCTTCGGAGCACTGCAGGTAGAACACTTCGCGATGCTCGTCGGCATACACCTTGGCAGTCGTGGTCTTGCCGCTGCCGGCTTCGCCAACCACCCATGTCACGTTGCAAGAGTCCTGTGCGTCCGTCAGTGCGTATGTTATTTCCTGATATGCACCTGTCTCGACTATCTGCCATTCCTGTTCGCGAACAAATGATACCTGTTCCCTTACCTTGCGCCACATGGCGTCGCTGATATTCTCCCACTTGCCGCTGAGTATGCAGCTGACTGTTCCGGCACTTGTACCTTTCAGACTGCCCACGGCCTTGTTCTGGCTGGGGTACTTGCTTACATACACTCTCAGGCTCTCCCTGATTTGTTCCTTGTCTTTCTGTGTCAATTCCATAACTTAATGTTTTTAGTCAGTTTGTATTCTTGATTTAATTTAATTGTGCATTATGCATTGTGCATTATGCATTGTGCATTGTCAAAGTTTCCCCGCAACCTTGCGCTCGTCTATCGGTGCGGTTTCCTTCTCCACGTCGCGCCAGTCTATGTTGCTGACAATCTTCGTCACCCTGCCGATGCTCAGTTCCTCCGGGGCGCGTCCGTACTTCCTTGTGCGGCGGTCTATCTGCCTCTGCACGTCGCTGCGTACTCCCTTGAGCCTTGGCGAGGTCAGTCCGTGCTGTTCCGGCGCCACTCCCTCGCTGTGTTCTATCTCGCGTGCTGCCACCTGACGCTCTATGCGGCTCTGCTCTGCCTCCTTCTGCTGGTGGCGTATGAACAGTGCCTCGCCCTCGGTCTGCTCCTGCACTGCACGGTGGATTACGATGTAAGGCTCTGCCACACGCTCGAAGCGCAGGTCTCCTGCCTTGTCTTTCCAGTACAGCCGTATGCTGCTGAAATCGTATGGGTCGTACTTTACCACGAACTTCTGCCAGGTGTGCTGCCTGCGCCACTCTGTATCGGGCACGCCCGGTGCGCTCATCACCTCGTATTGGCGTTTCTTGCCCTTGACGGTTATCTCTATGCCGCTGCTGGTGAAGGTGCTCATCCTGTCGCACGTCACCCAGAACATGTCTATCATGTCGGCGGTGGTGACTGTCGGTGTCTCGGGGTTCTCGCTCGCCTGATACATGTCTATGCGTCGCTCGCCAGTGGCAGGGTGTTTCATCTCGTTCCACTCAGTGCGTGCCTTCACATAGGCTGCCTTCAGTTCCTCAAGCGTGTAGAGCTGGTCTTTGTTGGCTTCGATAAACTCCATGTTGGGACGGCTCGTCTGCTTCCTTGCCGTGATGTTCTGACCGGTGAAGCGCCAGTCCTTATGAAGCACCTCCTGCTGGAACCTGCCGAATACGCTCTCTATGGTCTTCGATGCTCCGTTGTACGGTGCGGTGGTGCGGTGAAGGCGGCATATCTTGTCGAGCATTCCGGCTGAATTTGCTTTCTTGTGGCCGCCCTGGTTGTCGTGTACTATCTCATACGGCTTGTGACCGCTCACCTGCACTGCCATCCGGTATGCCATGTACTGTGCCTCGTAGTCCTCGGTGTCGCTGATGCAGTAGCCGAGGAAGGTTTCGCTGTATGCGTCGATGACTTCATAGACGCTCGTCGTGCGCACCTTGCCGTCATCATCCCTGTAGTATAGGTTGAGTTTCGTACCGTCACCGTACCACAGTGCATCGCGCATCTGAGGCAGTGCAGTTCTGTGGCGGCGGTCATACTTCTGGTGCGCGCTGAGTTCCCCGTGCACTGCGTCGTGCCACAGCGGCTCCGTCTGCGGACTGCTGAGCCATGCCTTCATGCCGCTGATGCTGCGCAGTGGCTTCCATCCGCGTTCCGCTGCCTCGCTGTTGAACTGGTCGAATATCTGGCGGTCTGTCAGCACAGGCACCTTGCTGCGCTTCAGTGCCACGAGCCGGCGGCCAGCCTCCTCGGTTATCTTCAGCGTGTTGCAGTTGCCTATCTTGCCGCTGATGACTGACTGGTAGCCGTCTGCCTTGTAGGCGTTCACCCTGTCGCGCAGACGCTTGATGTTCTTCGGCAGCGTGTGGCCGCACTCTTCGCGCATCTGCTCGCTCTCACCGTAGATGATGTCCCAGAGGTCGCTGCGCTTGCCTCCACCGAGGGCGGCGGTGTAGGCCCTGAGTTCACCGATGCGTTTCAGCAGGTGACCAAGCACGCTGGCGTTCACCGTGTACTCGTCGATGAGCTTCCGGCTGAGTCGTGTCTGAACACCATTCAACTCATATTCAAACGCTTCGTAATATTCCCTGGCTCTGCGGTCTGCCAGTGCATGTATGTCGGCAGGCTGCTTCTTCAGCACCGCCTTCGGGTCGCCGTATTTCTCTTCGTATCTCATGCGGTACTTCTCAGGCAGGGACGCATAGATGTAGAGTGCGTAGTTGCCTTCGCCTTTCCCCTGGCGCGCACACTGTATGTTGCCGCGGCGCATGTTCTGGCGCAGCGTGGCAGCCGTGATTACGGCATCGTCGCCCTCCGTCAGTTCTGCGTAGGTTACGCACAATATGTTGTTGTAATACTCCATGTGTACCTTTGATACCTTTCTTGTCTTTTCAGTCGTTGATGTCTATGCGTCTCTTCCACTGCTTGAGCAGCAGCTGTGCATCGTGCAGCGATGCTGCCGTCATGTTGCGGAAGTGCTCGTTGCCACTGTCCAGGTTCTCGTCCCTGATATACGAAAGCAGCTTTGCTGCCAACTCCACGTGCCGCATGGCGTTCCTCACTCTGTTCTTGTCAGGCTGTCTCATAATTCTTCAGTTTTATGGTTCTTAGTTTTGTTCTCGTTGTTCAGTATGTCGCTGTCCGTCCTTGCCGTTCAGTGTATCGCTGTCCGTCCTTGTTGTTCAGTATGTCGCTGTATCACAGCGACCCCACACCGCTCATCCCTCATATTCATCCAGCGGCAGCCTCGTAGCGCTTGCAGCGCTCGCCATGAAGTTCAGCAGCAGCGCAACCAGCACGTAAGGATGTGCGTCACAACTCACGCATCCCACCAGGCACAGGCTCCAGCAGAACCAGAAGCTCCTCAGTTTGTCCACGAGGCTCAGCCTCCGGAACCACGTCCATTCCTTGCCGAATATCCGTTTCATATCGTCTTTCATAATTTCCTCCTTTTTTATACTTCAATTTTTCAATTCTTCCATCCTTCAGTCCTTTCCTACCTCCACACCGTCATACTGGCTCTTAGCCACGAAGCGCACCTTGCGCGCCAGCATCGAGTTGCTCTGATAGTTTAGCGAACGGCTGACGGTCTCTCTCGTCAGATTCAACACATGGGCAATGTCGTTCACTCTGCCACGGTCCACTACAATTCGTCTTTTCATACCACTTGAAATTTTTTGATTATTTTAATACGTTTTTTTTGGCGCACTCGGTTATTATTCGTAACTTTGTAGCGCAGTCACATTTTGAATGTCGTTGCAAAGTTAAACAAAATTTCGCAAACTGCAAAATAAATTAAGAAGAAAATTTCGCAAACTGCAAAATTATGAATAAAAAAGATAGATTAAAAGCCTTGATTCAACATTATGGAGAAGGAAAACCTACAACTTTCGCAAAATACATAGGTGTAGCCCCTTCTACTATTAGTTCATGGCTGGCAAGGGATGCCATGGACTATGATTTGGTATTCTCCAAATGCACAGGTGTTTCATCAAGATGGTTGCTCACTGGAGAAGGTGATATAGAAGAAAATTTCGCAAACTGCAAAATAAATCAAGAAGAAAATTCAAAAAAAGATGCAGAAATCTCTTATGACCCATCTGTAGGCACACCTTATTATGATGTTGACTTCTTCGGTGGCTTCAGCGAGATATTCAACGACCAGACAAGATTGCCAGCCTGCAACATAGTAGTGCCGGGATTGGAGAGAGCCACCGTCTGGTGCAACGTCACCGGCCACTCAATGGAACCGCGCATCAACCACGGCGACATCATCGCACTGCGTGAATGTACCATACAGGACATACAGTATGGCGAGACGTACGCCGTAGTGCTCGACACCATACGCACCATCAAGATACTGCGTCGCGGCTCGTCTCCATCCACATTGTTATATGTACCAGTCAACAAGAGCGAATATGACGATCAGGAGTTCGACATATCACGCATCATAAAAATATTCGAGGTAGTTGGCTCCATCAGTAAATTCTTCTAAGCATCCCACATACATATATATAATATAAGCCGCTCAAACACCATGAGCGGCTTTCTTGTGCCATCACCCTCGCCCCTCCACTGTCGTGTATGTGGCAATACCATTGCCACCCGTCACATCTCCCACTGAGCAGCTCCTTACCTCGTAGGCGGCGATACCATCGCCACAACACACGAAATGTTCCTTATAAAAACACCGTTTTTTCGCTAATCACCTGATAAATAGCCACATCATTAAAAAAGTACCCTCCGAATCCTACTTTTTACCCTCCACCCCCTGCAAAGTACCCCCTAAAAAGCCGTAAAAACCCCCATTTTCGCCCTCATTTTGGTCATAGTTCCCCTCTAATCGGCAAAAAAAAGTCCGCAAAGTGTCACCCTAAGTGTCACCCTAACTGGAACATTTCGTTTTTAACTGTCACCCTAAACGTCACCCTAACTGTCACCCTAAGTCATATTTTCACCACTTTCCACCTCCAAATACCCCACCTGCAAAAACACCCATTTAAGCCCCTTTGAACACCATTTTGAACACCTTGCCGCACCCTCCGCTATACTCCCCTAAACCGCATAAACACAAGCTATAAGGCACAAAAAAAGCGACCGTATGGCCGCCATGTAACATCTATTGATTGAACACCGTTCAAATTCCCCTCCCATGTAACACCGATGTTATATAAATGTCACATTTCGTTTTGTAATTTTGTCACGCTTCTTTCATCCTCATTCCCTCTCTAACGCACTATCCATCAATTCTTTCGTTGCTTTTTTCTCGCTCTCCCTTTTACCACATCTCGTTTTATCCCCCTTACAAACAAAGAAGATAAAACGTCACGTAAACGCCCTTTTCTGATGTTATAACGGATATGCCTACACAAGGCATTACCGGATAAACATCAAAACCAATATGTCTGCCTACGCCTTGCTGCGTAAACAACGAAAAACCTTGCCCACCCCGTGAGCTAACTGTTCTTCGTGTTGCAAAGGTAAAGAAAAAAAATAAAACAACCAAGAAATGATCACGAAAATTTTGTCAGATAAATTATTTGTTGTATTTTTGCATACAACTTTACATTAAGGTTCATGGACATAGCAACAACACTCAAGACTCTTGCCGACAAATATGAAACGAAGGATTTCCTTAACGGAGACCCTTCATGGTTCATGCATCAGGTGGAGGGTGACAAGAACAAGGAAATAATGGCTTTCATTGCTGCATCCATCAGTTATGGAAGCAGGAAACAGTTCTTGCCAAGGATACAATTCATACTTGACAGTTGCAACGGCAATATATATGATTGGGTATATAGCGGCGATTTCAAGAACATATTTCCGGACTCCAACCAGTGTTTCTACCGCCTATACACCTATGCCACAATGCGCAAAATGCTGACAGCATTACAGGAAATGCTTAACCAACATGGCACAATAAAAGACTTTGTAGGCAACGGAACATGCCTTGATGCTCTGGAAAAGATAACGAAATGGTTTGCAACAAGAAATGTTGAGGGCATCATTCCCAAGAACACGCAGTCAAGCTGCAAACGCCTTTGCATGTTCCTTCGCTGGATGGTAAGAGACGAATCACCCGTTGACCTCGGACTATGGAATGACGTCATCGACAAACGTACCCTTATCATACCGATGGACACCCACGTGCTACAAGAAGCAAGCCGCCTCGGACTGCTACAGTCCAAGACGGCCTCCATGTCGTCTGCCATCAGGCTCACGAACAAACTAAAAGATGTCTTCCCTGACGACCCACTGAAAGGTGACTTCGCCCTGTTCGGCGTGGGAGTGAACGAATGAAGAATCCCATGCGGATAACATGCAGCCGAACAGTAATATTCATTCTTCATTCTTTATTCTTCATTCTTCATTTTTTACTGCCCCAGGAACATATTTACTATCATGTTGGCGTCCGCCATCGTGATGCCGTCGTCGCCATTCACGTTGGCAGTCGTCACGTCAAAGTCCTCCGGCTTGTCGGTGGCTAGGAAATAGTTCACTACGGCGTTGGCATCTGCCATTGTTATCGAACCGTCATGGTTCACATCACCGGGCTGGTATGTCACGGTATTCTCTATCACCACTGCCGTACCGGCAACAGGCGTGAGCGTCGTCGTTGCAGAACCAGACAGTTCCTTTCCGAATGACACCGACAACTTGCAGAATGTGTAGTATGCAACATCATCATCTGTGTCATAGTATGCTGTGCGTGACGGTGCGGTAACCTTGTAGCCTGCTGCAGGAATGAAGCCACCAAGAGTATGGAAGCACTTTGCCGCACCATTCACGCTGAGTTTCGAGTTCGCACCGCCTACCTTCAGTGTGGTACGGTAGTATATTCTTGTTGTTCCGCCTAATACATGCTGCTCGTATTCCCTACCCTGCACACCATAGTTGTCTGCGGTAACGTTCACCGTCACCTTACCGTCGACGACAAGGTTGTTTGCAGCAGTGTTGGTCATCACTATACCATTGTTGCCTGCAGTGATGTCGAGCGTACCCGTGCCGGTTATTATCAATGTCTTGCTGGTATTCTTGATGCCTGTACCTGCGGTTGACGATATGCTGCAGTCACCCTTCACATTGATTTTCAATGAGTCTATCTTGTTTTCCATCGCCAGGCCGCCTGCCATAGTCATCTCCGTTATGTTAGCATTCTCCAGATACAGTGTCTTTGTCTCGCTATCGTATGATGCCTTGCCCGTAACGCCGGGGATGGCGGTGAGGTCGTTGCAGTTCAAACTGGTGACTGCCTTTGAATTAATTGTGATGGCAAAAGTATCTACCTTATAAGTGAAATAGCCCGTTTCAGGGTTTGCGTAATCAGCATTCGTCTTTTCTGCATCATAGTAGCCCATGGCACCTATCAACGATTGACAGTGATCAAACATACAAGAAGATGTCAAACCACTTCTCTGCCATGACTCATTACAATATATGAAGGAAAGGCGTTCACAATGGCAGAACATGTAATCCATACTCGTCACCTGAGAGGTATTGAAGCCACTAACGTCAAGAATTCTGAGTTCCAAACAATTATAAAACATGCTTGCCATATTTTCCACCGCTAAGGTATTAAAAGAACTAACGTCAAGACTTGAAAGACCGATACAATTAGCGAACATATGGTTCATGTCACTTACCTTGGAGGTATTAAAGCCACTGACATTTAGGTTCGTAAGGTTAGCACATCTTTCAAACATATAATTCATGTCTGTCACGTTAGAGGTGTTAAAATTACTGAGGTCAAGACTTGTAAGACATCCACAACCATGAAACATATTAGCCATATTGGTTACTTTCTCAGTATTGAAACTGCTCAAATTAAGAGACGAGAGTCTGCTACAGCTAAGAAACATGCTACTCATGTCTTTTACTTTCTCTGTATTGAATTTGCTCAGATCAAGAGTTTTCAAACTACTGCAACTAGCGAACATTAAACCCATGTATTCTACATTTGTAGTATTGAAATTGCTCAAATCAATAGATGTAAGGGCAGAGCAGCCACAAAACATATTGCTCATGGTCGTAACTTCCGAAGTATTCAGGTTTTCTATACCCTGTATGGAAGTCAACGATGTCATCTGGTAAAACCATAGTTCACAGCTTTGGGGATGGGCCTCTGAAAATGATGTATCAAAAACAACGGTCTTGACAGCCTCATGATAACTATACCAACCAGGCATACCTAATATTTTCTTGAGATCATACACCAATCCCCCCGCAGGTAATTCACCAAACTTGAACGTAAGTGTGCTATCTTTGTATTCCGCATACGCCGTACTCTCAGCCTTAGCACCAGAAACCATTGCCACGAGCGCAAAGATTAGAAGGTAAATCCTCTTTGTTTTGGTTTTCATATTCTTTCTATTTATTGGTTTGTATTCTACGCTAATAATAAAAAATCATGACTATTTATATGGACATTATATGTTTCAAAAAACGCATAACGCCCGCACACGCAACCATCAAGCTACGTATGCGGACGCATCCGTTTTATATCCTCAGTGTCCCTTCTTCATCTTCGACTCCACAGACAGTGTGGCATGAGGCACAGCGCGAAGACGTTCTTTAGGTATCAGTTCACCTGTCATGCGATCTATACCATAGGTTTTGTTGGCTATGCGCACGAGGGCGGCTTCCAACCCCTGTATGAACTTCTGCTGACGTTGCGCCAGCATGATGGTCTCCTGACGATTCTGGGTGGTAGAACCTTCCTCAAGCACCTTGTACGTTGGCGACGTGTCAGCCACGTCGTTGCCCTCGTCGTTGCGAAGCGATTTCATCATCTCATTGTAGTCGCGACGTGCCAGTTCCAACTTCTGTTCAATGATCTCCTTGAACTCGGCAAGGTCTTCATCACTATAGCGTTTCTTTATTTCAGCCATAATTGTTTGGTTGTTAGTTAATATTTGACTTAGTTTTTATTTTTCAGTAGTCTATAGGTAAGCTAATAAGTAATCAGTAGTTAAGTAGTTAAGGCAAATGTAATAGTTTGTCAACAATAATACGTAATGTCTTAACTCCTTAACTCCTTAATTTCTTATATCTCATGCTTTTCTAACCAGCACCTTGGCATTGAACTCGCCGAAGTCTGTCTCCACGCCATCAGTGGCATCGCCGACAGTAAGAGAGTTTGCCAGCACCTGTGCAGCGATATGCTCACCATGCACCTTCACTGCCTCTGCCAACTCGTCGTTGCTTTCAACAACCACGTTGATGCGGTCGGTGATTTCAAAGCCAGACTCCTTGCGGAGGTTCTGTATGCGCTTGATGATGAGACGTGCCATGCCCTCTGTCTTCAGTTCCGGAGTAATCTCAATGTCAAGAGCCACGGTAATCTTGCCTTCCTGAGCAATGGTCCATCCAGGGATGTCCTCAGAGATAATCTCCACGTCGGCAGCGTCTATCTGCGTAGGCTGTCCCTCGACGTCAAGGCTTATCACTCCGTTGGCTTCAAGTTCTGAAATCTGCTCCTGACTCATTGCCATAACGGCAGCATTAACGGATTTCATCAGTTTGCCGAACTTCTTACCCATGGTGCGGAAGTTACACTTCACCTTCTTTACGAGCTGCATACCAGAACCGTCTTCGATGAAGGTCAGTTCCTTGACGTTGGTCTCTGCAAGGATGACCGAAGCCATGCGCTCGATGCTCTCACGCAACTTGGCATCGCTGGCAGGGATGGAGATGGTCTGCAGTGCCTGTATCACTGGTATCTTTACCTTCTTGCGCAGCGACAACACCATAGACGTTACCTGCATTGCCACCTGCATGGACTGTTCCAGGTCTGTGTCAATCACAGCCTCGTCTGCCACAGGGAACTTGGCAAGGTGAACGCTTGCAGACTTATCACGACCAGTAACAGCATTAAGGTCGCGGAACAACTGGTCTGCATAGAACGGTGATATCGGTGCTATGAGTCTTGCCAAAGTGTCGAGGCAAGTATAGAGTGTCTGGTAAGCCGACAGTTTGTCCTGTGTCATGCCACCACCCCAGAAACGTTTCTTGTTCAGACGGATGTACCAGTTAGACAGTTTGTCGATGACAAACGACTGTATCAGTCGTCCTGCCGGAGTCGGCTCATACTTTGACAGTGTTTCGTCAACGTCCTTGACGAGCGTATTGAGTTCTGACAACAGCCAGCGGTCGAAGTCAGGACGCTCTGCAAAAGGTACGTCAGCCTCCTTATACTCGAAGCCGTCTACATTGGCATACATCGTAAAGAACGAATAAGCCTGATACAACTTGATGAAAAATGACGACGTCACTTCCTTCACTCCGTCTGGATCGAACGACAGGTTATCCCACGGAGCAGAGTTGGTCATCATGTACCAGCGCACGGCATCCGTGCCATACTGACCTATGCAGTCGAACGGATTGATGACGTTGCCGAGACGCTTTGACATCTTGATGCCGTTCTTGTCGAGCACCAGTCCGTTGGAGATGACATTCTTGAATGCCACGCTATCAAACACCATCGTTGCGATGGCATGCAGCGTGAAGAACCATCCACGTGTCTGATCCACGCCCTCTGCGATGAAGTCGGCAGGGAAAGCCTTGCCGCCATCAATGAGTTCCTTGTTCTCGAAAGGATAGTGTATCTGTGCATACGGCATCGCACCAGAATCAAACCACACATCTATGAGGTCCAGTTCGCGGGTAAGCACAGAGCCGTCCTTGCCAACGAGTTTGATATAGTCAACGTAAGGACGGTGAATGTCTATCTTGTCATAGTTCTCCTGCGACATGTCGCCAGGCACGAAGCCTTTTTCCTTCAGCGGATTGCTCTGCATTACGCCGGCCGCAACAGATTTCTCTATCTCGTTGTAAAGTTCTTCAAGCGAACCGATACATATCTCTTCCTTAGTGTCACGGTTGCGCCATATAGGCAACGGAGTGCCCCAGTAGCGCGAGCGCGACAGGTTCCAGTCGTTGAGGTTCTCAAGCCACTTGCCGAAACGGCCCGTGCCTGTTGACTCCGGCTTCCACTGAATGGTCTTGTTCAGTTCTGCCATGCGCTCCTTGCATGCAGTAGAGCGAATGAACCATGAGTCGAGCGGATAGTAAAGCACCGGTTTGTCAGTACGCCAGCAGTGAGGATAGTTGTGCACATGCTTCTCAATCTTGAATGCCGTGCCCTGCTCCTTCATCTCAATGCAGAGAATCACGTTGAGGTCCATATCCTTTGCGGCGGCTTTCTCGTCATACTTGCCGTCAACATTGTATTTTGGGTCGTAAGCGTTCTTGACATAGTCACCGCTGTGCTTCCAATATCCTTCGTTCACACAAAGACTCACGAACTCCTCGTTCATATCTTCCTTGACGAAATACTTGCCCTGGAAATCAACCATCGGACGAGTGTCGCCCGCCTTGTCAATAATGAACAGCGACGGTATGCCGGCATCCTTAGCCACCTTGGCATCGTCGGCACCGAATGTAGGTGCGATGTGTACGATACCCGTACCGTCTTCCGTAGTAACGTAGTCGCCAGGGATTACGCGGAATGCCTCTGCCTCCTTCACAACCACCTTGTCATTTTCCAAAGCACAAGGCTTCACCCAAGGCATCAGTTGCTCATAGCGTGTACCGATGAGGTCGGCACCCTTACCGCGCCACAGTATCTCGAGTTCCTTGCCCTCTTCTGCCTGGAAATAAGCAGAGAGACGTGCCTCTGCCATGACATAGACAGCCTCCTCACCAGTGTAAGGGTTCTGGCCCTTCACTGCCACATAGTCAATCTTCGGACCTACACAGAGAGCCGTGTTTGACGGCAGTGTCCATGGTGTAGTGGTCCATGCGAGGATGTAAAGCGGAAGGTCGGATGAGGACTGAAGGTTGAAGGCCGAAGATTTCTCCGTAACCTTGAACTGTGCAGTCACAGTAGTGTCCTTCACGTCGCGGTAGCAACCAGGCTGGTTCAACTCATGCGATGAGAGACCCGTGCCGGCAGCCGGCGAATATGGCTGAATGGTATATCCCTTGTAAAGCAGTCCCTTGTTGTAAAGCTGCTTCAGCAGATACCACAGTGTTTCTATATATTTAATGTCGTATGTAATGTATGGGTGCTCAAGGTCAACCCAATAGCCCATCTTGTCAGTGAGTTCAGTCCACTCGCTGGTGTACATCATCACATTCTCGCGACAAGCCTTGTTGTAATCGTCAACAGAAATCTTCTTGCCTATGTCTTCCTTGGTGATGCCGAGCGACTTCTCTACAGACAGTTCCACCGGCAGGCCGTGGGTATCCCAGCCAGCCTTACGCTTCACCTGAAAGCCCTTCATGGTCTTGTAGCGGAGTATGGTGTCCTTGATGGTACGTCCCATCACATGGTGTATGCCCGGATGACCGTTGGCTGACGGCGGTCCCTCAAAGAATACGAATTCGGGCGCACCCTCGCGCTCATCAATACTCTTATGGAAAACGTCGTTCTTCTTCCATTCCTCAAGTACTTCCTTGTTTGTCTCAACAAGGTTCAGACCTTTATGTTCTGCGAATTTCATATATAGTCTTTAATTTACGATTTTACTTTCTTGTCGTGTATTAAATAAGTTGCAAATTTACTAATTTATTTTGACATACGCAAATTATTGTAAAACAAAGTAACCGGCGCATTGAACTCTTTTCTCTTTTCTTGTATTTTCTTTTCACTCGAAGCGAAATGGTGACTTACTCTACCCTCATTGTCTTAGCTGGACTAATCCATGAGATATAGTAGCTAGGCAATACCAGCACAGCAACGGTAATCAATAAAGTCGCAACATTGAGCAAGATTATCAAAGGTATGTTTATCTCTACTGGTGCCTCACTTACATAATACACCGACGCATCGAGTTTCACCACTCCAAAATATTTCTGTATCAGACACAGGCCTATACCGAGCACGTTGCCCCACACCATACCCTTGATAACGATAAACAACGCAAGCCAACGGAAGGTGCGACGCACTACGGAGTTTCTTGCGCCAAGTGCCTTCATCAATCCTATCATCGATGTGCGCTCAAGGATGATAATCAGCAGTCCACTCACTATGGTGAATCCTGCAACACACAGCATCAGCACAAGTATTATCCATACATTAAGATCAAGCAAGTCGAGCCAAGAAAATGTCTGTGGGCTCAAATCATATACTGTGAGCGATGACAAGGGATGCCCCTCGCAATCCTCTGTCTTGTTTACCTTGTCTATTATATGGTCTGCTACAATTTCCAAACTGTCGAAATCGCCTATCCTAAGTTCGCAGCCTGTCACTTCATTGTTTCCCCAACCGCATAGTTTCCCTACGGTATAGATGTCAGCCAGACACATCACGTCATCAAACTTTCCCATGTTGCTCTGATATATGCCTGCAACTATAAACGGGCGAAGCTTAACGTCATCGTTTGCCATGAAGTATGCAGTACACTTGCTGCCGACCTTCAGTCGCAGCTTGTCTGCCATAGTCTTTGACACAAGCAACTGTTTCGTACTCTTCACAGCACTAAACTTTGGTAGTTTCCCTTCCACCAGGCACTGAGACATAAATGTGGTGTCAAAATCCTCACCAACGCCTTTGAATACTACGCCAAGGAAATCCGAGTCTGTTTTCAGCACTCCCTGTTTCTGCGCATAACGCTGCACATGCCTCACCCCCTCAATACCACCAAGCACCTTCATCAAGCTGTCGTCAGCGACTATCGGCTGCGACTGGTCAGTGGTTTGCAGTGTCATGTAGTTTGACACGATGATATGACTGTCAAAACCCACTATCTTGTCTCTGACTGTGTGTTTAAAACCCAACACCACACATACCGACGCTATCATCACCGCCACACCTATGACAATACCAAGCATGGCAATTCTTACCGCCGGACGGCTGACGTTCTGCGAGCGTCCACCTCCCTTATAAAGATGTCTGGCTATGTAGTATGGCAAATTCATTCCACTCTACCGGGATATGCCTCCAATGCCTTGCGCAATACCACGAGGGCACGCTCAAGGTCTGGTTTCTTCAATACGTATGCTATGCGCACCTGATTTACTCCTGCACCTGGTGTGGTATAGAATCCAGCACCTGGAGCCATCATCACTGTCTCGCCTTCATAATTAAACTTCTCCAAACACCAGCGACAGAACTTCTCTGCATCATCCACAGGCAACTGTGCCATAGTGTAGAACGCTCCCATAGGTATTGGTGAATATACGCCAGGAATACGGTTCAGTCCATCGATGAGTACCTTTCTTCTTTCTACATACTCATCATACACGTCACGGTAGTATTCCTCTGGAGCATCGAGCGATGCCTCTGCCACTATCTGTCCTATCAACGGTGGAGACAGACGTGCCTGGCAGAACTTCATCACAGCCTTGCGTATTTCCTCATTCTTTGTTATCAGTGCACCGATACGTATGCCGCACTCAGAATAACGTTTCGACACGGAATCAATGAGT
The DNA here is from genome assembly GCA_016281055.1 of Prevotella sp. Taxonomy (GTDB): domain Bacteria; phylum Bacteroidota; class Bacteroidia; order Bacteroidales; family Bacteroidaceae; genus Prevotella. The sequence goes on along the minus strand of JAEEHW010000134.1, from coordinate 6,249 downwards.
ACGGTATTCTGCTCTATGCCCTCAAGGTGACATACGGAAATGTATGGGCTGCCAGTATATATATATTCACGGTACACTTCATCAGAGAACAGATACAAGTCGTATTTCTTCACGAGGTCGCGTATCTGGTTCATCTCACGTCGTGTATATAAATATCCCGTTGGGTTGTTCGGGTTACATATCATTATGGCACGTGTGCGGCTGTTGATAAGTTCCTCAAACTTCTCCACTTTCGGCAATGAAAAGCCCTCGTCTATCGTCGTGGCGATAGTACGAATCTTTGCGCCAGCAGAAATTGCAAATGCCATATAGTTGGCATAAGCCGGCTCCGGCACGATAATCTCATCACCAGGATTAAGGCAGGCCATGAATGCAAACAGTATGGCTTCCGATCCACCGCTGGTGATTATTATATCCTCCGGTGTAACCTTGATATTATACTTATCGTAATAGCCTACGAGTTTCTCTCTATAAGAAAGATAACCCTGTGACGGAGAATATTCCAATATATTACGATCGATATTCTTCAACGCATCAAGCCCCACCTGCGGTGTGGGCAGGTCGGGCTGGCCTATGTTCAGATGATACACCTTCGTGCCGCGTTTCTTGGCAGCTGTTGCCAACGGTGCGAGCTTACGAATTGGTGATTCAGGCATTTCAACGCCACGGTTTGATATTACTGGCACGTCTCTAAGCTGTTATTACTTTATATTTTTTTTTATTTTAAGTTGCAAAGTTACAAATTATTTCTGAAATAAACGAATAAAGGTGGTTTTTTTTTCTGCTACGAGAAATTAATGGCCTCCAACCTCTGCTTCAGCTGCGGCATCAGCGACTTCTTCACCGCCACTGTTATGGAGCATGACGTTTGAAAATCTTGTGCAACTATCCTTGCCTCCATGTCTTTCACAATGCGCATCACATCGTTCATCTGCGGATAGGTGAAATTATATGTCAACTGCTCCTCCACCATACGTTCCGCCTTTTCTGCATGCGCTATGGCATCGTGCGCAGCCTCGCGATAGGCTACTATAAGCCCACCTGTACCGAGGTTCACACCGCCATAGTAGCGTATCACGAAGATTACAACGTCTGTCACACCTTCACTCAACAATACACCAAGTATGGGTTTGCCTGCCGTGCTCGACGGTTCACCGTCATCGTTGGCACGATACTCTGCGCCCTCTGGTCCGAGGCGATAGGCATAGCACACATGCCTAGCATCATAGTATTTCTTGCGATACATCTGGTTCAGCGCCTTCACCTCATCGGCAGAACGCACAGGGTGAGCAAAGGCATAAAACTTGCTGCGCTTCTCGGTATAGTAGCCCTCGGCTACACTCTCTATGGTTGTATAGGTATCACTCATTATTTCCAAGAAAACAATTCACTATCCAGTTGGCGTCAGCCATCGTTATTTCTCCGTCTCCGTTACAATCTGCTACATACAGTTCTAAGCCTGTAAGCAGTCCCTCGGCTTCAGACAAGAAATGGTTCACCACTGCGTTAGCGTCAGCCATCGTTACTAAACCATCTCCATTGACATCACCTTTAATTAATACGTAGTCAGGTTCTGGCTTCCATATCTTGAAACTGCCACAGAGGTGGAGCATAGAGAGATAGTGCACTATACCATCGTAGTAACGGTATTGCCCTGTCATTGGTTTTGCGTCCCATGCCATCTGCAAGTTCTTTCTCACTATTTCCTGATAGCTGTCGTCATTCATCAAGCAGTAGCACGCCACAGCATTGGCTCCCGTCTCACCCTGGGTGTATTGCTCAGAAGGAGAACTGCCGTCCCAGTTGAAGCGTGCATGTTTATATCCATCTTGCTCGAAGAAATTGATTATCCTCCGTGCCATTTCCTCCTGTCGGGTTGCATCCACGCCGAAAAGGTAATAGTCCATGCCGAAGTTCATAGCGCAGCGCATGGCATCGTACATGTATTTTTCTGCATTACTATTGTAAGAGTAAGAATGAGGCGTACCGTCAAAGTTGCTGTAGTCAGCGAACAGTCCCGACCTGGTATTCGACGATTTGTAAAGGTGATTGCGGGTTTCTTTAGCAGCCCTTGTCCACTTGTCCTGGTTGGTATCAGACCAACGTGAGAACAAATCCACAAACGCCGGCAGGTCGTATGACGGATCGGAGAAATTATTACCATCGCCACTCGGCTGAAACGTAATGACATAATGCGAGGGGTTGAAAAGGCAGTGTCTAGGGTTGTTCCACATTTTCTCCAAGATGTACTGTGCATCCTCCATATATTTGTTGTCTCCCCAACGGTGGGCGGCAAAAATCAACGACGTCATAAAATACATCTCTCCGTCAGGAGCGCAATTTTCATCGCCACCTGTGCCACTTTCATTACGTTGCCATGCGAAGTATCCGTCCCAGTCGCCCCCTTTATGCCACATGTGGTTCTTTGCCCAGTTCCACAGTTTGTCAAACTCCTCTCTGTGGTCTGTCTGCACGGCAATCATCATGCCGTATGACATGCCTTCGGAGCGCACGTCACAGTTGTTTATGTCCTTGATATAAGCCTCGGTGCCTTTGTCATAAAACACCTTGGAGTTGCTGTCTCCCTTAAAATAGTGGTTCCACAGTTGGTCGAGCTTCGCCTGTATCTCTTCGTCGGACTTCCCAAGATATGTCTTGAACGGGCTGGTATAGTTGCCGGTATAGAAGGCTCCCGAATGGTTTTCTATCTCTATAGTCGGTCCATAGTAGCCTCCGTTCCTGTCATTATAACAGGCTTCGTCTGCATTCGTCACCATGACAAACGCAAATACGAGCAAGAATGTAATAAAAAGCCTTTTTTTCATTTAATTATATATTTTCATTCAGATTCCTGATTTCACTCACTTTCCCCTCCCTCACAAGTGAGGCTGAATGTGAGGCCTTCCGCATGGTATTCTTCACTTTTCACTTTTCACTTTTCACTTTTCACTCTGAGCGAAGCGAAGTCACTGTCCCAAGAAAATATTCACTATCTGGTTGGCGTCTGCCATGGTGATTGCAGGTTTATCGTTGTTGTCGGTATCTCCGTTCACGTTAGCATTGTCAACGTCAAAGTCGGAAGGCTTGTCGGTAGCAAGGAAATAGTTCACTACGGCATTGGCGTCTGCCATAGTGATTGCACCGTCATTGTTCACGTCGCCCAGATGTGAAATGCGCACGGTCTTGAAATTGCCTACTACGTTGCCGTCCTTGTCGCACACGGCGTGGTTATCAAACTTTGCTCCTATCGGTGCGGTCAGCGAGAGACCGTCACTGAGAACAAGGTTCTTTATGTCACTGATAGCAGATGTGCTGGCCATAATGCTGACATCGGTCATGCCGCCGCTTACGTAGAGCTTATTTCGGTACAGAGTAGCTGTTTTGTCTTTGTTGATTCTTAATGACCACGTTTTTCCAACTATACCAGTAATGACAAGCAACATATTCAAGCTGGCCCCATCTGTTACCCTGATGTTGCAGTCACTATTTCTTGTCATAGATATGCCAGTGGTGCAAAGCCCCCAGTCCAGTTTGCCGGGACCGGCAATGGTCAGGTCGCCGTTGCTCACTATGCCTGTATCCGCCGCGGCTATGGAGTTGCTTCCCACAAGGTGTATGGCGAGGCTGTCCATGGTGCTTATTATTCCGTTAGTACCTTCGGTTAATTTGTCAAAAATGATGCGGCAGTCGGTAAGCGTCAGCGTCCTTGTCTCGTCATCGTAGGTGGCAGTGCCCTGTTTGATGTAGCGGCCGACGATGTTGTCACAATTGGCTGATGTCACTGGCACACCGCCAAACCACAGACCGTATTTCGTGACTGGTCCTATCTTCACACTCGTACAATATACGCCGTCAACGGCGACAAGTTTACCTTGAAAGAGGTGTGGTGGCTCCGCCGGTTCAAAAATATCTATACCATCACCAAAAATAAATTGAGAGATACCTTCCAAACAAGGGGAAGTACCTCCTGAAGGAAGATTAATATTATTTGCTTCTATAAACGTTTGCTCACCGAGCACCTCAAGTGTCACGGTACCAGATTGTTCTTCTGCTATGTAGTTTCCCACTATACACTCATATCCTTTCAAATCAAGATGTGCATCATTGGTAACGCTCATCTTGTAATGATTATCACCAAAAAAATTAATGGCAGCCATTGCCGTCACTTTCAATGCACAGCCACTCACTGTCAAATTACAATTATCAAGGTATATTCCGTATGCAAAACTTTCAAAATTACTCCCATTTATAGACAGTGTGCCACTACCATTTATAATGAGGTCACCAGACGCATATATAATTCTACAGCCTTTAGCATTAGACGAAATACTGTTCGTTCCGCTCACATTCATCGTCAATCCGTCTATTTCGCTTTTAATTGGACTTACAATATCACGCGTCATAGTTGCATTGTCCAGCGTCAAAGTCTTAGTTGACGGATTATATTTTATGGTGCCGCTCACACCATTAATGACCGACAGGTCATCTTTGTTTGCATCAGTCACTCGCGTACCACAAATCACTAGGTCATAGCTCGCTGCACTGACGTTCATGACCGTTGCCACGAGGAATAAGGTTAGGAGACAAATTCGCCTCATTCTGTTTTTTGTTTTCATCGTTTTATTCTTTATGTTTGTATGTTATTTATTTCGATAATAATTTCATGAATAATTACATGGGCATTATATAGACATTATATGTTTCAAAGAAATGCAAACCATCCGCACTTGAACGAGTTTGCAAAGGAAATAAACAACAATATTCTTTTCCTCTGCAAAGTTACTAACTTTTTCTGAAACTACAAAATTTTAAAGGGTGGAAAATTCTGTAACCTGAACGTATTTAACTTGCGAATCCTTGCGATGAAAATCACGAAAACAAATTTTGCTCTGAAAAACGGCCTAATTTTGAATTTTTAGCAAAGTACTGATACTGAACAATTTACTTTATTATAAAAGAAAATAACAAGGCGATATAAATGTAATTTGATAGCTTTTACCTTGTAATTTGATAGCTTTTACAGTGTAAAGGCTATCACTTTACGGCACAAAAATGCACAAATAGGAGCGTAAAAGCTATCGTTTTACACGAAAAAGCCCCGTTGCACAACCAAAAAAGTTGTGCAACGGGACTGTGTTAACATCCTTTAACCTCTATTTTGCATCTCAGATGAGTGCTTCATTTGTTCGCAAATGTAGGTATGTTTTTCACTCCCCCCCACACATTTAATATTGCATAAACTTGTATTATTCAAAAAAAAAAGTTAACTTTGTGGTCAATTTCAGAGAGCAGGTAACCTAAACCACCTGACATGCCAGACTAAAAACAAACCAACGAACAATGAAACAGAAACGAAACCAACAGCAAAAGAAATTTATTAGACCGAGAAACATTATACTGATACTGCTGACGCTCTGCTGCTTTGGCGGCTGCCAATACTTTTCTCTACAGCAAGACAAAGGCGAGGCTGTATATCTGGAGCGCCTTGACTCACTCACCGAACTCACGACTACGGCGCAGATTCTTGATGCAGTGAAAGCGCAGGAGAAACGCATGTATGTGATAAACAACTACCAGTTCCCGAAATACACACTTGCAAAAGACCCTTACAATAAGACAACGAATGAATGTGTTTACATCTCAGTGTCGGTAAGTACCGAAGGCAGTGACGGTAAGACGCACGACGACCCGAACCTGCACAAGACTGCATACGGCAGTTTGTCTTTCGATGACAACACACCTCTGCTTGACTTCAATAATTCTGACGTAAACATCGCCGGTACCGGCATAAAGAAGAAACGCCCTGACTACACATACTACTATGGCACCCTTAAGTCTGATGCAAAACTTTCGTTCATTGCGTTGTTAGGCGGTGGTGAGGCACGTCTCTCGGGCTTTGACGGCAAGCGCTGCATAGCTGAAGGCGAGAAAAAGAGACTGGCAGAGCAAGACGGTGACTACACTAAAAACTTCCTGCTGAAAATAGCATGTATAATCGCAGGCATACTCGCAGGCTTATTCGTTTTTGCTGACTATCTGACCATAAAGGAGAAAGAGCAGAAAAGAGCCGAGCGCCAACGCAGCAAACAAGGTAAAAAGGTATAGGTGTGTTCGTCAGGTTACCCCAGGACTACTCCACCACCCAGCGTTCTATATTGCGTGTCTCGCTGTCGAAGTTCATGCCGATGAGGAAAGTCTGCTTGTCGTCCATGGTGAAAGGCAGCGCATAGTCCTTCTGCTTTATCTGCT
>JAEEHW010000016.1 GCA_016281055.1 Prevotella sp. | reverse complement strand
CGCGACATCATCCGTCGCGACCGCAACCATCCGTGTGTGCTGATGTGGGAACCAATCCTCAACGAGACACGCTATCCTGAGGACTTCGCTCTGAAGGCATGGCAGATTACCCGTGAGGAATATCCCTACGAAGGACGCCCCGTGGCGGCGGCAGATTTGAATTCGGCTGGAGTGAAGGAACATTACGACGTGTTGTATGACTGGGCTGACAATATCGGCAAGGGCACCCTCGATACTGACAAGTGTATCTTTACACGTGAGTGGGGAGAGTATGTAGACGACTGGTATGCACACAATGCCATCAACCGTGCCGCCCGTGGCTGGGGTGAACAGGCACAGGTGACGTCGGCACTTTCCCTGGCCGACACCTATGGCATGATGTATCGCGGGCAGCGCCAGTTTATCGGCGGGTGTCAGTGGCATCCCTTCGACCACCAGCGCGGCTATCATCCCGATGCATATCTGGGTGGCATCTATGACGCCTTCCGTCAGAAGAAATATTCCTTTGAGATGTTCCGCTCCCAGAATCAGAAGGAGCCGATGGTTTACATTGCACACGAGATGACGCAGTTCTCCGACAGCGACGTGGTTGTCTTCAGTAATTGCGACAGTGTCCGCCTGACCGCCCTTGATGGGTGGAAAACGGTAACGCTCCCTGTAGTCCATCAGCCCGAGGGCACGCCCAACACACCTGTAGTGTTCAAGGGACTGTGGAACTTCTGGAAGGCGCGTGAGCAAAGTTATACCAACCGCAAGTGGCAAAATGTGAAACTGGTGGCAGAGGGAATAAAAGATGGTAAGGTGGTCTGTCAAGAGACCAAGATGCCGTCGCGCAGGAGTACCAAGATACGTCTGTATGCCGATGAGATGGGAAAACAGTTGGTGGCTGACGGCTCCGACTTCCTTGTGGTGGTCGCAGAGATTACCGACGACAACGGCAATGTGCGCCGGCTGGCTCGTGAGTACGTCACCTTCTCCGTAGAGGGTGAGGGCAGTATCATCGGTGATGCTTCCATTGGTGCCAATCCGCGTCTGGTGGAGTGGGGCAGTGCTCCCTGCCTGGTGCGCAGCACCCATCGTCCAGGCAAAATACGCATCATTGCGCGTCCAACCTACGAAGGCGTCCACGCTCCTGCTGCCGACACCCTCGATATTGAGAGCATCCCTTATGACATGCCCCTCTGTAAAGGTATTTATCAGTCGTCCACCCTGCGCGTAAGCAAACAGTCGTCAGGTCGTACCGATGCACCACAAAGCAGCATGTCTGATGAACAGCGCCGCAAGGAACTGGAGGAAGTAGAGAAACAACAGCAGGATTTCGGCATTGAATGAGGTTGTGAGGAAGTTTCCTTGTTTTTATATAGCCCCTCCCTTCTCAATAGTCTTTTCACCCCCTTCTGGCTCCCCCGTTTCGCGGGGGAGAGCAACCCCGTGGGGGGAGGGTAAGAAGATTACGTTTTCTCAATCACCTCAGGCAAGCGAGGGCAGTTTGTTTGGTGTTTGCAATTCAGTCAAATTGTAATTTAATCCCCTCCACCCACGGGGGAGAGCCGCTCAGCCCAAAGGGATGCTTTGCTTGCAAAGAACCCCGTGGGGGAGAATAAAAGATTTGGGTTAAATAAATTAAAAACATTTGTGTATTTCGCAAGTTATATGTAATTTTGCATTGTTGTTGAACCAAATAAATCATTAAAAGGTTGCAAAAACTATGGCTCAGGTAAAAGGTCAAAGCACTGAAAGCAAGATAGAAAGACGTTTGAGAGGTGGTGGACGTGGTTCTATAGTGTTTCAACAAGATTACGCTGACTGTGGAACCCCATCTGCTATCAAGTCAACATTCCATCGTTTATACACGGATGGAGTGCTTATGAGACTTGCTCATGGGATATACTATTATCCCAAGGAGGACAAGGCCTTCGGATTAGGCGTTGTGTACCCTTCTATTGAGGATATAGCCCAGGCAATAGCAAAGCGTGACAGGGTAAAGATTGTTCCGACGGGAGCATACGCATTGCACAAGTTGGGATTGTCAACACAGATTCCAATGAATGCAGTATTTCTTACCACAGGAGTTCCACGAAGAATAAAAATTGGGAACGGGCATGGTATCCTATTCAAACATTCGTCTGCAGGAAAGAATTTCGCTTTTAAGTCAGAGTTGATGATGCTTATTGTAGCGGCAATGCGCACCATAGGCGAGAAGAACATGACAGACAATGAAAGAGCAAAAATAAGTGAGTTCTTGTGTAACGTAAATGATGCAGAGTTCAACCATGATATAAAATTGGCACCAGCATGGGTGCGCAAAATTCTGATTACAAGACAATGAAATTTATAGATATACCAGAAGACAGCCAGCGACAGGCCATTAATACTGTCGCCCTGAATACAGGACTTCCTCCATCTAGCATAGAGAAGGACTGGTGGGTAACCCAAGTGTTGAAAGCCTTACATTCCCTTCCTTATTCAGAGTATATCGCTTTTAAGGGTGGAACGAGCCTGAGTAAGTGCTGGAATCTGATAGAACGTTTTTCTGAGGACATAGACATTGCCATAAGTCGGGAGTTCTTAGGGTTTATTGGTGAGTTGTCAAAGACACAGATAAGCGACAAACTTCGCCGTGCAGCATGTTCTTTTGTACGAGAGAAAATGCAGTTTGACGTAAAGGAGGCGTTGACGAGTCAAGGCATTCGTGAAGATGCGTTTTCTGTTGACGTAGTGATAACACCAATTACTACAACAGACCCCGAAGTCATTACTATTACATACCACAGCCTATATGACGTATCACCATATATCAAGAACACCGTTAAGATAGAGATTAGCGGCCGGGCTATGATTGAGCCGATTGAGAGAAAAGCAATATCGTCTGTGATTGACACTGCATATCCGGCTTCTCCTTTCGCAGAGAAAGAATTTGAGGTAAATGCAGTGATTCCCGAGAGGACATTCCTTGAAAAAGTGTTTCTACTTCATGAAGAATTCCGTAAGGAGGATGTTCGTGTGGAGAGGATGTCGCGACACATTTATGACCTTGTTATGATGATGAATTCAAAGGAGCATATAGACGAAAGGGCTATCGCTAACGAAGGATTGTATCGTGCGGTCCTTGAACATCGTCGCAAGTTCATTGGTCTTAAAGGCTTTGATTATGATGAACTATATCCTGCTACGCTGTGCATAGTTCCAAGGGGAGAAATTGCATTGCAATGGGAAGAAGATTACAGATTTATGTGCGAGCACATGATTTATGGTGACACACCATCGTTTACTTCACTTATTGAGAATATCAAGACACTCAATAGCAGGATTCAACAACTTAACTATCAGAAATAATGTTACCTCCCACAGATTCCGCAGATTCCTCAGATTCGCAGATAAATAACGTTAATGACGTTAAATTTTTCACTCTTCACTTTTCACTTTTCACTCTGTAATAATAAGGCCCGTTTTCCTTACACTTTGATTTTTGCAACCTCGATTTCCTTGCGATAAAATCCAGCGACGGGAAATTATTTTGAAAATCAAGCAAAATTTCGTCATCTGTAACTCGCTGATAATCAGCAATAGAATTTTTCCGGAATTGTAAAAGCATACGTTTTAGGTTGTAAAAGCTATCAAATTACGTTATAAAAGCATTCATTTTGCGTTGTCAAAGCATAGCTTTTAGAGTGTAAAAGCTATCATATTACAGTGTGGAAGCTATGCTTTGACGTCGTAAATGTTGTTTTTGTCCCTAAACATGCCAAAGAAAGTGCCGTCAGAAGCCCTATTTTGAGTTTTCTGGCGGCACTTTTCATTTTGACATTTTGCAAACCAAAACATGGCAAAACCTATCAAAGTGTCAAAACTTGTATATTTTTACGTCAGTTCGGTATAAGAAAAAGTTCTTGCTCCTTCGCCGCCAAGGCGGCTTGGAAAAACAATAATTATCAATAATTGACAATAATTTTATCCAATAATTATTATTGGAACCAATTTTTGGTAATTGTTGGAAATTATTGTTTTTCGAAACACCGCAAGGTGTTGAGAGCAATAGCCACAGCAAAAACACCCTTTTTATGTCGAATTCACGTTGAT
>JAEEHW010000133.1 GCA_016281055.1 Prevotella sp. | reverse complement strand
GGAATCCTCCAGGACGGGAACGTAGCAAAGGTACTTGGTTGTAGCGGTGCGATGTAAGTAGCTTGCCCACCCGCCTCTTTAGCTCAGTTGGCCAGAGCACGTGATTTGTAATCTCGGGGTCGTTGGTTCGAATCCGACAAGAGGCTCTGAAAAGAGAAAGAACAGTGATGTCCGTCTTGGATGTCACTGTTCTTTTTTGCTTTTTGTAACGCGCAAGTTTTCAGTATGTTGCGAGGGGTATTGTAAAAGCTATCATATTACGGCGTAAAAGGTGGTCTTTTACGGTGTAATATGATAGCTATTACAGAGCTATGTGTTCCAACTGTAAAATTGGTATGTTTCAGTTGGGCATTTTATGTCATTTTTTTCTTATTGCATATCGTAAACGACCTGCATGATTTTCTTGCCTAGTTCGTCAGCCTCGTCCATAGTGTGTGCTTCGCTATAGACGCGGATTATCGGTTCGGTGTTCGACTTGCGCAGGTGTACCCACTTGTCGGGGAAGTCTATCTTCACGCCGTCGATGTCGTTCACCTGGGCGTCAGACTGTGCGCTGTACATCTCCTTTACCTTGGCGAGTATTGCGTCAACGTCGGTGTCGGCTGTCAGGTCGATGCGGTTCTTGGCGATGAAATATTCTGGGAATGTCTGGCGCAGCTCGCTCACCTTGCAGCCTTTCTGAGCCAGTGAACTGAGGAACAGTGCTATGCCTACCAGTGCATCGCGGCCGTAGTGGCTCTCTGGATATATCACTCCGCCGTTGCCTTCGCCGCCGATGACGGCGCCTGTCTCACGCATCTTTGTGGTTACGTTGACCTCGCCCACTGCTGCAGCATTGTATGTGCCGCCGTGCTTCTCCGTCACGTCGCGCAGTGCGCGGGTGCTTGAGAGGTTGCTGACGGTTGAGCCTGGGGTGTGGCTGAGTACGTAGTCTGCCACGCTGACCAGTGTGTATTCCTCGCCGAACATCTTGCCGTCTTCGCAGATGAATGCCAGACGGTCAACGTCTGGGTCAACCACAATGCCGAGGTCATAGCCACCGCCCTTGAGCGTGTCCATGATGCCGGTGAGGTTTTTCTCCAGTGGCTCTGGATTATGTGCGAAGTCGCCGTTTGCCTCACCGTTGAGGAATGTGTATTTCACTCCCAGACGGTCGAGCAACTGTGGCAGTATGATGCCGCCTACGCTGTTGATGGAGTCAACGACAACGTTGAAGCCTGCCTTCTTGATAGCTTCAGTGTCAACCAGTTTCAGGTTGAGCACGGCCTCAATGTGGCGCTCGTCAAAGTTCTCTTCAGTGTATTTGCCTATGTGATCAACATCAGCGTATTCAAATGCTTCTGCTTCGGCTATTGCGAGTACCTCGGCTCCGTCAGCGGCGGTGAGGAACTCACCACGGTTGTTGAGAAGTTTCAGCGCATTCCAGTGACGTGGGTTGTGTGATGCCGTGATGATGATGCCGCCGTCGGCTCCAGCCATCGTAACGGCAAGTTCGGTGGTAGGCGTAGATGCCAGACCGATGTTCACCACATCGTAGCCCATGCCGAGCAATGTTCCGCAAACTACGTTCTTCACCATCTCGCCGGAGATGCGTGCATCGCGGCCTACGACAATCTTGTTGCTGCCGTTAGGCATAGCCTTGCGTATGAATGTAGCGTATGCTGATGTGAATTTTACAATGTCAAGTGGGTTAAGGGTATCACCGGCAGGTCCGCCGATAGTGCCGCGGATGCCTGAAATAGATTTTATCAGTGACATTTTTCTTTACTTGAAAATTATGGATAAGTTATAACTATGAACTGTAAACTATAAACAGTAAACTATAAACAGTAAACTATGAACCGCCTCACTGTCCTCTCTGGTATGTTATCTCATAGTAGCAGGCATACACATTGGTAGTGGCATGTGCCTGGCATTGGTTGTGCGGAGCTATTATTCTCACCTTTGCTATCTTGTCATCAGCGGACGAAGGTCTGCCAAGCTTTATGTATGACAGTGGAGTAAGCCATGCGGCAGGTACCGATGTGGTGCTGTAAACCTTGCTCATCCAGCCATATTCAAATGATGCACTGAATGTGCCGCTGGTGTTGCGTACGGTCATCTTGTCGCATATCGGTGCTGTTTGCACAGAACCGTCGTTGAAAGTCTGCAGTGAGTCACCGTTGATGTTGTATTCGCTGTAACGACAAAGTACGTCGGCACATTCTCCGTTCTCCAGTTTCTTGAAATTCGCTCCTGTGCCTTTTTCCACTATCTGCATGTAGGTGCCGGTGGAACTGAACAAGACAAATTCGTTTCTTGCAGTGTCTGTAACTTCACCTTTGGCTTTGAAATCTGTTTCGCTGATTACGTTTATCGCACGATTGTTGATTCTGCAGTTTCCGTACAGGAAGCTGTTGATGCAGGAGTTTTCATACTCTTTCTGTTTTGCGTATGTCTGCTCGTCCTCGCATGATGTGAATGCAACAGCTGCGATGATTGCCATTGTGAACAATGATGATACTTTCTTCATGTCTATGTTTTCTTATTTCAGTTTCTCTGCGTATGCTTCTATTGCCTTGTTTGTTATCTCTATAGCTTCTGCCAGTGAACAGTATAACCTGCCGCCCGCTGCGTTCTTGTGGCCACCGCCGTTGAAGAAACGCTGTGCCATCTCGTCGCAGGGGAAATCGTCAACCGACCTGGTGCTCACCCATACAAGGTTCTCCTGCTTGGTGTCTTCGCGTAATGATATGGATAGTTTCAAACCTAATATCTTCAGTGGAACATTTACAAGTCCTTCGGCATCGCCCTTGTTGAATTTGTATTCCTCCATGTCTTTCTTTGAGATGGTGAAATACGATGCGCGGTAGGGTGGATGTTTCACTTTCAACTTGCTGTCAAGCACGTGCCCCCATAGTCTCAATCTGTTTGGACTGAATACATGATATATTCTCCTGTATATTCTGTCCTTGTCAATGCCTTTTACAAGTAATTGAGAGATGATGAAGAATATCTCCGGCTGGTTGCTGTTGTAGGTAAAGGCACCGGTGTCGGTCATCATGCCGCAGTATATGGCTGTTGCCATCTCTTGCGTTACGCCTTCGTAGTCACCGAGTTGCCATATCAGGCGGAACACCATTTCTGACGTGCTTGACATCTTGGGGAATGAGATGCTCATGTCACATTTGATGTCGGGGTCTTCGTGGTGGTCTATCATCAATACCTTGCCGTTGAACTGCTTGAGTTCTTCAGACAACTTGTCACTGGCTCGCGACGGGGTGTTCATGTCGAGGTAGCACAGTAGATCGGCTTCGTCGAGTAGTTGCTTCACCTCGGCTGGTTTCTTGTCAAAGCGCAGAGATTTCTGCAACCCTGGCAACCATTGCAGGAAGTCAGGGAACATGTCAGGCACTATCAGCTGTGCCTCTTTGCCCTGCTGCCTGAGATATTCTGCCCATGCCAGCGATGAACCGAGGGCGTCGCCGTCGGCATTCATGTGGCATACCAGTGCTATTTTGTTTGAACTTTCGATGAGGCGGCGCAACTGCGCCACCTCATCTTCGTTCAGCAAGTTGATATTCATTATCATTTGTCGTTACCATGGGATTGCTCCCGGTCTTAGAACAGTTTGTTTGGATATACTCCTTCCTCAACGAGCTTCGCTATGCGAGCCACTGTGTCGGGACGGTCTTCGGAGTATGTTACACCGAACCATTTGCTTGTGGTGTCAAGCACCTTGCAGGTTGCAGTGCCTTCGTTGATGAGCTTGTTGACCATCAATGGGATGAAGAATTCTGACTTCAGGTTCTTGATGTTCTCTGGGTCAGAGAGGAACTCCTTGAAATACTCCTCGCTGTACTTGAAGTAATCGGGTGTGAAGCCCCACATGTTCATTGACACAGGTGAGTTCTCGTCGATATATACCCATTCGCCATCCTCTTTGTTGTCGGCACGGTATGCCACCTTGCCGTCAACGCGTGCTATCTTTGTGCGCTCCACGCATGTTGTCAGACAGCCGTTGTCGTCCTTGGCACATACGCCGCGGCTTACGGTGCCGTTCTCTGACAGTGTGTTGCCTACGCGGAAGCCTACCATAGAGTATTGACCTGTTGCGCCCTCTGGCAGTTCGCTGAGGAACTTACCCATGACCATAAATGCATCGCGGTTGTAGAAGTCGTCGCAGTTGATGACACAGAAAGGCTCGTTGATAACGTCCTTACCCATCAGTACGGCGTGGTTTGTGCCCCAAGGCTTCTGACGGCCTTCTGGTACGCTGAATCCCTCTGGCAGTGCGTCAAGTGCCTGGAAACACAGTTCGCATTTCACCTTGCCCTCATACTTTGCAAGAATCTGTGTGCGGAACTGTTCTTCGAAGTCTTTACGTATTACCCATACAATCTTGCCGAAGCCTGCCTGTATGGCATCGTAAATGCTGTAATCCATGATTGTCTCACCGTTTGGGCCGAGACCGTCGAGCTGCTTCAGACCGCCATAACGGCTGCCCATGCCAGCAGCGAGCAGAAAAAGTGTTGGTTTCATTATTATTTATTATTTTAGCTGTTATTTCTTATCTTCTGATTTCTCCGATTACTCGGATTTCTCCGAATACTCTGAATACTCTGAATACTCCGAATACTCTGATAATTCTGAATATTCTGATAATTCCGATCCCTCCGATTACTTTGATGCAGCTATCGGGTTCCACCCCTGCGCCAATAGTTCAAACTCTCCGCCGTCGCGGCTGACGAGCATCAGACCAAGTTCTGGTTTCGTGATATGACCTATCACCTTGATGCCTTCCATCTGTTGCAGACGCTCATTGTCACCTATCGGACATGTAAACAGTAGTTCGTAATCCTCGCCACCGTTCAGTGCACAGGTGGTCACGTTCATGTTCAGCTCCTCCGCCATCACTGCCGTCTGGTAGTCTATGGGCAGGAACTTCTCGAACACACGACATCCTACGCCAGACTGCTTGCAGATATGATGCAGCTCCGATGACAGTCCGTCAGATATGTCCATCATGGCTGTCGGTCGTATGCCTGCCTCGCGCAACTTCTGTATGATGTCACCACGTGCTTCAGTCTGCAACTGGCGTTGTATCAGATATTCCTTACCGGCAAAGTCTGGCTGCCATGCTTCGTTCAGTTGGCGCTGTAGTGACTCTATCTGTGCCGCATCCTTGGCATCCTTGAGCTTCGATTGAATCTTCTTGACTTGTTCGTAATATACCATCTTCTCGCGCTCAAGCAGTTGCAGTCCCATGTATGCAGCACCCAAATCGCCGGATACGCAGATAAGGTCAGTGTCCTTGGCGCCGTTGCGGTATATGATGTCCTCCTTGCGTGCCTCGCCAATGCAGGTGATGCTGATGGCAAGTCCTGTGAGTGAAGATGTCGTGTCACCGCCTATGATGTCCACGTTCCACTTCTCACAAGCCATCTGCAGACCGTCATAGAACTCTTCCAGATCTTCCACCTGAAAGCGTTTTGACAATGCTATGCTTACTGTCATCTGACGTGGCGTTCCACCCATGGCGAAGATGTCACTGATGTTCACCATTGCCGACTTGTAGCCAAGGTGCTTGAGGTCCACGTATGTCAGGTCGAAATGCACGCCTTCCATCAGCATGTCGGTGGTGACAAGCGTTTCCGTGTTGTCGTAGTGCAGTATGGCACAGTCGTCACCGACTCCTTTTACTGTTGAGGCATTTTGTGGTTTTATGTCTTTTGTAAGATGGTCGATAAGACCAAATTCTCCAAGTTTAGCAATCTCCATTCTTTATCAGTTCTTTGAATATCTCTGTCATCAGTGGTTGGGCGTTGTTTGCGGCCTCCTGCACTTCTTCGTGCGTGGCTGTTTCGGGGTTGTCGCTGATACCCATGTTGGTGATTATGCTTATGCCGAACACTCTTATGCCGCAGTGACGTGCCACGATTACCTCTGGAACTGTGCTCATGCCCACTGCATCAGCTCCCATAGTGTGGTATGCTTTGTATTCCGCAGGCGTTTCGTAGCTTGGTCCCTGCACTCCGATGTATGTGCCGTGAACCACACGTATGCCTTTCTTGTCGGCAATTTTGTCTGCCATAGCTATGAGGTTGTGATCGTATGGCTCGTGCATGTCAGGAAAACGTGGTCCTGTAGGTATGTTCTTACCCCTCAGCGGATGTTCGGGGAAGAAGTTTATGTGGTCGGTGATAATCATCAGGTCGCCCACACGGAAATCTTTGTTGGCACCTCCTGCAGCGTTGCTCACGAACAGTGTCTTGATTCCCAGTTCGTACATCACGCGGATAGGGAAGGTAACCTCCTGCATGGAATATCCCTCGTAGTAGTGGAAGCGCCCTTTCATGGCAAGCACTTCCTTGCCGCCTAAGGTGCCTATTATCAGTCTTCCGTCATGTCCTTCCACTGTTGAGACTGGGAAATTTGGGATGTCCTTGTATGGCATCTCCCAGTGTATGTCTATCTCAGAAGCTAATTGTCCGAGGCCTGTCCCCAGAACTATCGCTGTTGTCGGCAGTGCTTGACTGTCCTGACATTTCTGACAGGTTGAAGAGTCTGTTGTCTCCTGTAGCTTTTGTGTTATTTGCTGGCGCAGCCACTTGGCCGTCTCTTTGATTCTTTCGTACATAACTCTTTATTCTTTCGTTGAATTTATCTTCATCGTCCTGCATGAATGTCACATGTATGGGTTGCACGTACATTGCTGCCCGTACCTCAGGTGACAGGTTTGTCAGGTTTTCCAATCGCGTGGCATCTTTCTCTGTCGTGATGATGATGGCAGGCTTGCTCATCATCTTGTATTGTGTGTTGATGGCCTCTGCATCCGATTTTGTGTACTGATGGTGGTCGGGGAAGTGCATCGGTGTGATGCTGGTGCACTTGTTCTTCATGTCTTCCACAATCTGTTCTGGCGAAGCGATGCCACTGAGCAGCAGTACATTCGGCAGCAATCCTGATTTCTCCAAAGGCTTTCCTTCCGGGAACAGTGGTTTCAGCGGCAGTTGTGTCATCGTGGTGAAATACAGTTCCTGATATGGATACAGGTTCAGTGCCCTTTGCAACACGCGGAATCCCATCGGTGTGGTGTCCTTCGGACATTTCGTCACAATCACGATGTCGGCCCTGTCCTTGCCTTTCTTAGGTTCGCGCAATCTGCCTACCGGCAAAAGCTCATCGTATATTATCAGTCTATGGTAGTCAACGAGGAGAATGTTCAATCCGGGTTTCACATATCTGTGTTGGAAAGCATCGTCAAGCACCACCACCTGCGTGTCTTTCGTTGCCTCGTCTGTGGTTATGCGGTCAATGCCGTGACAACGGTTGGCATCCACTACAACGTGTGCGTTGGGGAATTTCTTGTGCATCTGGTATGGCTCGTCGCCTATCTGCGGCATTGTAGTGTCTGCTTTTGCAAGGCGGTATCCGCGTGTCTTGCGTTTGTAACCACGGCTGAGCACCGCCACCTTGAATTCGTCCTGCAGCAACTCTATGAGATATTCTGCATGCGGTGTCTTGCCTGCACCGCCGACAGTGATGTTGCCGACGGAAATCACGGGAATGTCGAACGAACGTGATTTCAGAACGCCATTGTCAAACAATGCGTTCCTTATACCTACTGCCGCGCCGTATATCCACGACAGCGGAGCAAGCCATTTGTTCAGTTTTATGAAATCACCTTCAACACTCATGATTCAGTAATTGTTAATTATCGTGTGTGCAGCGTATCAGCGCAGTGTAATAATCCATGGGCACCGTGCCTGTACCGGACTTTGTTTTTCCAGACTCTTGACAAGGCATAGCGGTTCGTAGAATACGCCTAACGTCGTGCGCAATTGTTCGTCAAGATTGTTGCCGCGACCTGTAACGGTCTCAAACAGCTGCTCCGCCCACGATGCGGGGGTAGGGTAGGACACTGTTCTGTATTCGGTAGTCTTTGCCATCGCTGCCGCCTTCGTTATTGCTTCAGGCAGACCGCCGAGCTGGTCCACGAGTTTTATGTTCAGTGCATCGGAACCAGTCCACACGCGGCCTTCCGCTATCTCCTTCACACGCTCTACTGGCAGTTTTCTGCCGTCAGAGACACGCTTACAGAACAGTCCGTAGCCGCGCTCTATGTAATTCTGCAGCATGCGCTGTTCCTCTGCATCGAACGGGCGTGCAGACTGTAGGAAGTCCATGTCTGCATGTTTGTTTGTCTTTACGACGTCGTATTTTATCCCTAACTTGTCCTGCATCAGTCCGCTGATGTCAGGGAATACTCCGAAGATGCCTATCGATCCGGTCAGCGTCGTTGGTTGCGCCACTATCCATGAAGCACCGCAACTGAGGTAGTATGCGCCTGATGCCGCCATGCCTCCCATTGAAACAACTACCGGCTTCTTCTTCTTCAGTTCGACCACTGCATGCCAGATGTCCTCTGATGCAAAGGCATCGCCACCACCAGAGTTTATGCGTATCACCACAGCCTTCACGTCATCGTTTTCCGCCAGTTCCTCAAGGTCGCCGACCATTTTCTTGCTCACGATGCCGGCATCGCCCATCAGTGCGCCTGATTCTTCATTCTGCACGATGCTTCCTTCGCAGTAATACACTGCTATCTTGTCTTTTGCAGAAGGCTTGCCCATGTATGCAGATGCAGTCTTCTCCTTCGTGCCTTTCAACTCATATTCGCACATCTCGCTGCATGATACCTGCGGTACGGTCTCATCCTCCGACAGTCCGAGCATGCTCTTCATGGCATTCTTCACCTGGTTGGCATACATGGTGCGTGTTATGAGTCCGTTGTCTTTCAGTGTCTTTGTGTCGCATAGCGTCACTATGCTGTCGGCAAGTGCATTCAGCGTTGCTGTGTCTGCCGTGGTGGACATGCTGATGTCTTTCGTCACCACGTTCCAGATGTTGTTCACGTATCGTGTCACCTGTTCACGGTTGGCCTCGCTCATCTGTGTCTCTGTGTATTGTTCCGTAGCACTCTTGTATTTGCCAACCTTCACCACGGTCATCTTTACACCCACCTTCTCCAGCAGGTCTTTCAGGTATGTCGGTTGCGCAGCCAGTCCGTGCAGGTCAATCATGCCCTGTGGGTTTATCCATATCTCGTCGGCTACGGAACAAACGTAGTACGCCCCTTGTGTGTATTCGTCGCCGTATGCCGCGATGAATTTCTTCGCACTGCCGTCTTTTGCCGTGCGACCGGCGGTGCGGAATCTCTCCAGTGCTTTCCTTATCTCCTGCAATGAAGCATAGTCGGCACTAACGATGCCGGCCTCAAGGTATATGCCTTTGATTTCGCTGCACTGCGCAGCTTTGTCGATGGCTGTCACAATCTCGTCAAGCCCCTGCTGCTCAGTGGCGTCATAGCCCAAAAGCTCGGAAATGGGGTTGTCTTCTGCACGCTCCACTATCTGTCCTGACAGTTTCACTACCAAGACAGAACCATCCTTTACGGTCACGGCAGACTTGCTCGCAGAGCTTGCAGCAACAACTGCGAGCATCACAAAGCCGAGGAAAAACAATGTGGTGCAGGTTATCAGCAAACCGGTGATGGTTGCCAATGTGTATTTCAGAAAATCTTTCATTTTGCACGCAAAGTTATAAAAAAATCCCCACTCAGCCAAAGAATAACGTTTTTTTCTTTATATATAATGTTAAAAAACACTTTTCATTTTCGTGTTTTGTGGAAAATGAATACCTTTGTGCGTAAAATAAGAATTATGCGCAGAAATATACTAACGTCTTTGTTATTTATTGCCATGGCATTCTCTGCAGCAACGCAGGGAAGATGCCAGGTATTGTCATATGATTTCAACCGTCCTTGCGGTCTTTATTCTGAGTCTAATGGCGCAGGGTTGGATTTCACGGACTCTCCGGTTTTGGCAGAAGTGTTGAGCGGTCGCTCCAAAACTGTGGCCGAGACTCCTGTCTATTTCTCGGTCAAGGTGCCGGATGGCAATTATCGCGTAACTGTAGTGCTTGGTAGCAAGAAACGTGCTGCCGAGACATGGGTGCGAGCAGAGAACCGCCGCCTCATGTTGCAAGGCGTAAAGACAAAGAGGGGAGAACTGCGTACAGTGTCATTTGTTGTCAACAAGCGTACGCCGGAGATTTATCAGAATAATCAGATTACTCAGAATTCTCAGAATATTCCGAGTACTCCGAAAACTCCGACCTCTCAAGTGAAAATAAAGCCCGGCGAGGTGGGCTCTTTGACATGGGACGAAAAGCTTACTCTTGAGTTCTGCGGTCCAGCGCCCAGTGTGCAGAGTGTCAAGATAGAGCCTGACACCACAGCCGTTACGCTGTTCCTCTGCGGCAACAGCACGGTGGTTGACCAGGGCAAGGAGCCGTGGGCATCGTGGGGGCAGATGTTCCCGCGCTGGTTTAATGACAAAGTGTGCGTGGCAAACTATGGCGAGAGCGGACTGACGGCAGCCTCGTTCCTTGTACAGTTGCGCCTCGATAAGATACTCAGCGAGATAAAGGCTGGCGACTATGTATTCTGCGAGTTTGGCCATAATGACGAGAAGGAGAAAGGCCCGGGTCGCGGAGCGTGGTATCACTATTCCGTAGGACTGAAGACGTTTGTTGACCGTGTGCGCGAGAAAGGTGGCAACATCATCTTCTGCACGCCGACGGTGCGCCGTTTCTTTGAAAATGATGGCACCATACGCAATACTCACGGTGATTTCCCTGCAGCCATGAAGGCGGTGGCAGAGCGCGAGAATGTACCATGCATAGACCTTAACGCTACTACCAAGACGCTCTTCGAGACTATGGGCGAGGAGGGCAGCAAGCACCTGCTGGTGCATTACAAGAAGGGAACGTTCCCCTGGCAGGACAAGGATTTTGCCGACAATACCCATTTCAATCCCTTCGGCGCATACGAGGTGTCGAAACTCATCGTTATGGGACTGAAGCAGTTGCAGTCGCCGCTGGTGTCATTCCTGAACAGCGACTGGCAGGATTTCTCACCTTCGCAGCCCGACGACTGGCAGGCATTCCCATGGCCGCAGTCAAAGTTCTTTGACGGTACGAAACCTGATGGTAATTAATCCATACGAAATAATCTTTTTAGTAAAAAATACGCCAAAAAAATAAGGGTGTGTTATGCCTTAAAAAACATACGTTATCATACCCCTTCGTAATAGCTATCGTATTACAGTGTAAAAGCTATCATATTACAGTGTAAAAGCTATCATATTACAGTGTAAAAGCTATCATATTACAGTGTAAAAGCTATCATATTACAGTGTAAAAGCTATCATATTACGAAGCCCTATATAATCATCTGAAAGCTAACTAATTAAAAATATGAAAAAAACTAAGAAACTACTTTTCTCAATCTTACTGGCGGCAGTGACTGTGACGGCTCACGCCCAGCGTGTGATTGACAATCTTGACCGCGGCGTGGTTGCTGTCAAGACATCAAATGGTGTGTTCGTCAGCTGGCGTATACAGTCTGATGAGTACTATGACGTGACTTACAATCTCTATCGCAATGGCTCTCTCATTGCCGAAAACCTGAAAACCTCCAATTACACGGATACTGGGGGCACTACCTCAAGCACCTACTCCGTGGCTCCTGTCGTAAAAGGTGTTGTGGGTGAACATTCCACTGCCAAGGCTGTGTGGGCACAGGATTATCTTGAGATTGTACCGCAGCATGCGGCTGAGTTGAAGGCAACATACGTTCCTAATGATGCCTGCGCTGCCGATGTTGACGGCGACGGCGAGGTGGAACTGCTGATGAAGTATAACAACTCGCAGGAGATGTCTAACTCTTTTCCAGTTAATGGTTGGTATAACGAGCATACTCTCTTCGAGGTGACGAAGCTTGATGGTTCTGTGCTTTGGTGGGTCAACTGCGGACCAAACATGGGTGACTTCCAGAACAATGAGCAGAACATCGTAGGTTATGACTGGGATCAGGATGGCAGTGCAGAGGTACTCATGCGTCTTGAGGAAGGTTCAAGCATACACATGGCTGACGGTACCGTTTATACTATCGGTGCCGATGGCAAGAATGGTACCTCATGGACTAATTACCGCGGTCAGGGCTGGGTTTCTCCAGCAGGTGCGACTGTTGCGGTTGAGACAGGCGTTTCTTCTACGGCAACGGTAAGTTGTTCGGCTGATTGGGTGACCTTGAGTAATGTTAATGGCGTGGTTTACGCTACCGCAACAAAGAATGGAGATCCGAAGGAAAATCCGAGCGTGACTACTACCGCACGTAGCACTACAATTACTATTGTTGACAATGGCGTGACTAAGAAATTCGGTTTCGGTCAGAATTTTTACAGAGACGGAAAGGAAATCTCAAGTCAGTACTTTACCCACTATGGTAAGGAATTCCTCGTATATTGTAATGGTAAGACAGGACAGATATATGACATCATAGACTTCCCTTGCGCACGCTTTGAGTCTGACGAAACAGAAAACCTCGAAGCTGCATGGGGTGACGGCTATGGTCACCGTTCAAGCAAGTTCTTCTACGGTGCACCATATCTTGACGGACGTAATCCAAGCATCTTCGTAGGACGTGGTATCTACACTCGTCATAAGTTCGTGGCTCTGGATGTAGACAAGAATACCCATAAGCTTTCTGAGCGTTGGCGCTGGATGAACAATCAGAAAGGCTCTCCATGGTACGGACAGGGTTATCATAACTATGGCATTGCCGATGTTGACTGGGACGGACGCGACGAAATCGTGTTTGGTGGTCTCGTAATCGATGATAATGGTATGGGTCTCTCTACCGCAGGCTTCGGTCATGGTGATGCCCAGCATCACAGTGACTTCAACCCTTATATACACGGACACGAGGGATGGTTCTGTAACGAGGATGCACCAAGCAACCACTATCGTGACCTTACTACGGCTAAGCTGTATTATCGTCTTGCAGGAGGTAGTGACGACGGACGTGCCATCGCGGGTAACTTCTGTAATACTGTG
>JAEEHW010000132.1 GCA_016281055.1 Prevotella sp. | reverse complement strand
TTTTAAATAAAATGGCAGATATTAAAGCTATTGCTGAGGAACTCGTAAACCTCACCGTTAAAGAAGTAAACGAACTTGCTACAGTTCTGAAGGAAGAGTATGGAATTGAGCCTGCTGCTGCAGCTGTTGCTGTTGCTGCTGGTCCTGCTGCAGGTGGTGCAGCTGAGGCTGCTGCTGAGAAGGACGCTTTCGACGTAGTTCTCGCTGAGGTTGGTGCTAACAAGCTCGCAGTCGTTAAGGCTGTCAAGGAGGCTTGTGGTCTTGGTCTGAAGGACGCTAAGGATCTCGTTGACGGTGCTCCTGCTACCATCAAAGAGGGTATGCCAAAGGGCGAGGCTGAGAACCTCAAGAAGGCCATCGAAGAGGCTGGTGCTAAGGTAGAGCTGAAGTAATTAAGCTCAATCTTAATTGATTGCACAGACAGAGGGTAACCTCTAAATTACTAATAGATAAGGTTAGGAACTTCCAAGTAGGTGGTTCCTAACCTTTTCGTATCTTTTCTAACAAAGAGAGTGTGGAGAGGATGCAGCGTTAGAGAGAGTAATTGTTATAGAAACATACTCAAGAACAAAACAAATATAAATACATCATACTTAAAAAAGCATGACAACCAAGAAAGCAGAATCAAGAATCAACTTCGCACGTGTGAAGAATCCGATGCCATATCCGGATTTCCTCGACGTGCAGTTGCAGTCTTTCCGCGACTTCCTGCAGTTGGACACTCCACCAGAGGAGCGTAAGAAAGACGGTCTGTACAAGGTGTTCAGCGAGAACTTCCCTATTACAGACACACGTAACAATTTCACACTTCAGTTCCTGGACTATTTCATTGACCCGCCACGTTACACCATCGAAGAGTGTCTGGAGCGCGGACTGACCTACAGCGTACCGCTGAAGGCAAAGATGAAGTTGTTCTGCACAGACCCGGAGCACACTGATTTCGAGACCATCATCTCTGACGTGTTCCTCGGAACAATCCCTTACATGACCAGCAACGGTACGTTCATTATCAACGGTGCCGAGCGCGTCGTGGTATCGCAGTTGCACCGTTCACCGGGCGTGTTCTTCGGCCAGGGCGTTCATGCTAACGGTTCTGTACTCTATTCTGCCCGTATCATACCTTTCAAGGGTTCATGGATTGAGTTTGCTACCGACATCAACAACGTGATGTATGCTTATATCGACCGTAAGAAGAAACTTCCTGTAACTACTCTGCTTCGTGCCATCGGTTACGAAAAGGATAAGGATATCCTCTCTATCTTCGACCTTGCCGAGGAGGTAAAGGTATCAAAGAAGGCCCTGAAGGAGGTTATCGGTCGCAAGCTTGCTGCCAACCTCATGCGTACATGGTCTGAGGACTTCGTGGATGAGGATACCGGCGAGGTTGTATCTCTCGAGCGTAACGAGATACTGATGCAGCGTGAGACAGAAATCACCGAGGACAACATTCAGGACATCCTCGACAGTGAGCAGTCAACAATCCTCGTGCAGAAAGATGAGGAGAGTGCATCAAAGTATGCCATTATCTTCAATACACTGGCAAAAGATACCTCAAACTCAGAGAAAGAGGCTATATACTATATCTATCGTCAGCTGCGTAACGCAGACCCTGCCGATGAGGCAAGTGCACGTGAGGTTATCCTCAACCTCTTCTTCTCTGACAAGCGTTATGATCTGGGTGAGGTTGGCCGCTATCGTATCAACCGCAAGCTCGGACTTGACACCGATAAGGATGTTCGCGTGCTGACCAAGGAGGACATCATTGAGATTATCAAGTATCTCATCAACCTCATCAACAGCAACGCCACCGTCGATGATATCGACCACCTCTCTAACCGTCGTGTGCGCACCGTTGGTGAGCAGCTTGCAAACCAGTTCTCTATCGGTTTGAGCCGTATGAGCCGCACCATCCGTGAGCGCATGAACGTGCGTGACAACGAGGTGTTCACTCCTACAGACCTTATCAACGCAAAGACAATCTCAAGCGTCATCAACTCGTTCTTCGGAACCAACCCATTGTCGCAGTTCATGGACCAGACCAACCCGCTTGCCGAGGTTACTCACAAGCGTCGTCTCTCTGCGCTGGGTCCTGGTGGTCTGTCACGTGAGCGTGCAGGCTTCGAGGTTCGTGACGTACACTATACACACTACGGTCGTCTGTGTCCTATCGAGTCACCTGAAGGACCTAACATCGGTCTTATCTCGTCACTCTGTATGTATGCACAGATTAACGACCTCGGATTCATCGAGACACCTTACCGTAAGGTCAACGATGGTATCACCGACCTTGACAACAAGCACGTTGTATATCTCACTGCAGAAGAAGAGCAGGATCAGATCATCGGCCAGGGCAACGCACCATTGAATGACGATGGTACCTTCATCCGTGACGTGGTTAAGTGTCGTCTCAATGCAGACTTCCCAGTGGTACCTCCTACAGAGGTGAACCTCATGGATGTGTCACCACAGCAGATAGCATCTGTATCAGCAGGTCTTATTCCATTCCTTGAGCATGATGACGGTCACCGTGCGCTGATGGGATGTAACATGATGCGTCAGGCAGTGCCTCTGCTTCACAACGATGCACCTATCGTAGGTACAGGTTTGGAGCGTCAGGTCTGCGAAGACTCACGCACCATGATTACCGCAGAGGGCGAAGGCGTGATAGAATATGTTGACGCTACAACGATACGCATACTCTATGACCGCACAGAGGATGAGGAGTTCGTAAGCTTCGACCCAGCTATCAAGGAGTATCGCATACCAAAGTTCCGCCGCACCAACCAGAACATGACCATCGACCTTCGTCCTATCTGTGAGAAGGGTCAGCGTGTGAAGGCTGGCGACATCCTCACCGAGGGCTATGCCACAGAGGATGGTGAGTTGGCATTGGGACGTAACCTTCTGGTAGCTTACATGCCATGGAAGGGTTACAACTATGAGGATGCCATCGTATTGTCAGAGCGTGTGGTACGTGATGACGTGCTGACATCAGTTCACGTTGACGAATATTCACTTGAGGTTCGAGAGACAAAGCGTGGTATGGAGGAGTTGACATCCGACATTCCTAACGTCTCTGAGGACGCTACGAAGGACCTTGACGAGAACGGTATCATCCGTATCGGTGCTCGCGTAGAGCCAGGTGACATCATGATCGGTAAGATTTCACCGAAGGGTGAGAGCGACCCATCACCTGAGGAGAAACTGCTTCGCGCCATCTTCGGCGACAAGGCCGGCGACGTTAAGGACTCTTCACTGAAGGCTAATCCATCACTCTCAGGTGTAGTAATTGACAAGAAACTCTTCTCTCGTGCCGTTAAGACACGTGAGTCAAAGAAGCAGGACAAGATACTCATTGAGAAACTTGAGCAGGAGTATGATGCAAAATACGGTGACTTGAAGGAGATTCTCATCGACAAGCTGATGGAACTCACCAAGGACAAGACCTGTCAGGGTATCACAGACTACACTGGTGCCGAGGTTGTAACCAAGGGCAGCAAGTTCACTGCAGCCATACTTGCCAACCTGGAGTATGATGGTGTTCAGTCTAACAACTGGACCGGCGACACCCGTATTGACGGCATGATTCGCCAGCTTATCATCAACTACATCCGCAAGTACAAGATACTTGATGCAGAGCTGAAGCGCCGCAAGTTCGCCATCACCATCGGTGACGACCTGCCTTCAGGCGTTCTGCAGATGGCAAAGGTATATATCGCCAAGAAGCGTAAGATCGGTGTAGGTGATAAGCTTGCCGGTCGTCACGGTAACAAGGGTATCGTATCTAAGGTAGTACGTCAGGAAGACATGCCGTTCCTTGAGGATGGTCGTCCGGTTGACTTGGTACTTAACCCATTGGGTGTGCCTTCACGTATGAACCTTGGTCAGATCTTCGAGGCTGTACTCGGTGCTGCAGGTAAGAAACTCGGTGTCAAGTTCGCTACACCTATCTTCGACGGTGCCAAGCTTGACGACCTTAACGAATGGACCGACAAGGCAGGTCTGCCACGCTACTGCTCTACACACCTCTATGACGGTGAGACAGGTGAGCGTTTCGACCAGCCTGCAACGGTAGGTGTGACATACTTCTTGAAACTCGGCCACATGGTAGAGGACAAGATGCACGCACGTTCTATCGGTCCTTACAGTCTCATCACACAGCAGCCACTCGGTGGTAAGGCACAGTTCGGTGGCCAGCGTTTCGGTGAGATGGAGGTTTGGGCCATCGAGGCCTTCGGCGCAAGCCACGTATTGCAGGAAATATTGACCGTGAAGTCAGATGATGTTGCTGGTCGCTCAAAGAGCTATGAGGCAATCGTCAAGGGCGACAACATGCCTACACCAGGCATACCGGAGTCACTCAACGTGCTGTTGCACGAGCTTCGCGGTCTTGGTCTCAGCATCAAGCTTGACTAATATTTCTGTATGAAAGATTATCGGTTATAGATATAACAAAAAGAAAAATATGGCTTTTAAGAAATCAAACAGCATAAAGAACAACTTCACCAAGATTACCATCGGTCTGGCATCTCCTGAGGAGATACTGGAGCACTCATACGGTGAGGTTACCAAGCCGGAGACCATCAACTATCGCACCTACAAGCCAGAGCGCGACGGTCTCTTCTGCGAGCGCATCTTCGGTCCTACGAAAGATTTCGAGTGTGCCTGCGGCAAGTATAAGCGCATACGTTATAAAGGCATCGTCTGCGACCGTTGCGGCGTAGAGGTGACAGAGAAGAAAGTGCGTCGTGAGCGTGCCGGACACATCGAGCTCGTTGTACCGGTGGCACACATCTGGTATTTCCGTTCACTGCCTAACAAGATTGGCTATCTGCTCGGCATTCCTACCAAGAAACTTGAGTCTGTGATATACTATGAGAAGTATGTCATCATACAGCCAGGTTCATTGGCAGGTGTAAAGGGTGAGGACGGAGAGGAACTCAACGGTTCACATGCACTCGACTTCATCTCTGAGGAAGAGTACATCAACATCGTTGACAACCACCTCAACCCTAACAACGACCTGCTTGAGGATACCGATCCTAACAAGTTCATCGCAAAGATGGGTGCAGAGGCAATTTATGTACTTCTGCAGAACCTTGACCTCGATGCATTGTCATACGAACTGCGTGACCAGGCATCTAACGAGGGTTCGGTTCAGCGCAAGACTGAGGCACTGAAGCGCCTGCAGGTTGTGGAGGCATTCCGCAACAGCCGTGGTGAGAACGGTGACCAGAACCGTCCAGAGTGGATGATCATGAAGATACTTCCTGTCACTCCACCGGAGCTTCGTCCGCTCGTTCCATTGGATGGCGGCCGTTTCGCTACATCAGACTTGAACGACCTCTACCGTCGTGTCATCATACGTAACAACCGTCTGAAGAGACTCATGGAGATTCATGCTCCTGAGGTCATCCTGCGTAACGAGAAGCGTATGCTGCAGGAGGCTGTCGATTCACTCTTCGACAACTCACGCAAGTCAAGTGCAGTGAAGAGCGAGTCCAACCGTCCGCTCAAGTCACTCTCTGACTCACTGAAGGGTAAGGCCGGACGTTTCCGTCAGAACCTGCTCGGTAAGCGTGTTGACTACTCTGCACGTTCAGTTATCGTCGTAGGTCCGGAGCTCAACATGGGTGAGTGCGGTCTGCCGAAGCTCATGGCAGCCGAACTCTACAAGCCATTCATCATCCGCAAGCTCATTGAGCGTGGAATTGTGAAGACTGTCAAGAGCGCAAAGCGCATCGTTGACCGTCGCGAGCCAATCATCTATGATATCCTTGAGAACGTGATGAAGGGACACCCTGTTCTCTTGAACCGTGCTCCTACACTTCACCGTCTCGGTATTCAGGCATTCCAGCCTAAGCTCATCGAGGGTAAGGCTATCCAGCTTCACCCGCTGGCATGTACTGCGTTCAACGCCGACTTCGACGGTGACCAGATGGCTGTCCACCTCCCGCTCTCCAACGAGGCAATCCTTGAGGCACAGCTCCTCATGCTGCAGAGCCACAACATCCTCAACCCTGCCAACGGTGCTCCTATCACAGTGCCTTCACAGGATATGGTGCTCGGTCTCTACTACATCACAAAGATGCGTCCGGGTGCAAAGGGTGAGGGACTCACATTCTACGGTCCGGAAGAGGCTATCATTGCATATAACGAGAAGAAGTGCGATCTCCACGCACCTGTCAAGGTGATGGTCAACGATGTCATCGACGGCGAGAAGGTTCGCCACATGGTAGAGACATCAGTAGGTCGTGTCATCGTAAATGGTCTGGTACCTGACGAGGTAGGCTTCGTCAACGAGATTATCTCTAAGAAATCTTTGCGCGACATCATCCAGAACGTCATCAACCTTGTTGGTTTCGCACGTGCCTGCGAATTCCTCGACGGCATCAAGAACCTCGGTTACCGCATGGCATATCTCGCTGGTCTGTCGTTCAACCTTGACGACATCATCATTCCACCAGAGAAGGAAGAACTCATCAAGAAGGGTAACGAAGAGGTACGTCAGATTACCGATAACTATAACATGGGATTCATCACCGATACCGAGCGTTACAACCAGGTTATCGATACATGGACTCACGTTAACAACGACATCGGTAACATCCTCCTGAAGGAGATGACCGAGGCAGACCAGGGCTTCAACGCCGTGTTCATGATGCTCGACTCTGGTGCCCGTGGTTCTAAGGATCAGATTAAGCAGCTCTCAGGTATCCGTGGTCTGATGTCTAAGCCACAGAAAGCTGGTGCCGACGACCGTCCAACCATTGAGAACCCAATTCTGTCTAACTTCAAGGAAGGTATGTCAGTGCTTGAGTACTTCATCGCATCTCACGGTGCACGTAAGGGTCTTGCCGACACCGCCATGAAGACTGCCGACGCTGGTTACCTCACACGTCGTCTTGTTGACGTATCACATGACGTCATCATCACTGAGGACGACTGCGGCACACTGCGCGGACTTGTATGCACAGCCCTGAAGAACGGTGACGACGTTATCTCAAGTCTCTACGACCGTATCCTCGGACGTGTGAGCGTTCACGATATTGTTAACCCACACACCAACCAGGTTATCTGTCCTGCCGGTGAGGAAATCAACGAGGCACGTGCCAAGGCAATCGAGGATTGCGGCATCGAGTCTGTCGAGATCCGTTCAGTGCTCACTTGCGAAAGCCGTCAGGGTGTATGCAAGAAGTGTTACGGACGCAACCTCGCTACACAGCGCATGGTACAGAAGGGTGAGGCTGTCGGCGTCATTGCCGCACAGGCTATCGGTGAGCCAGGTACACAGCTTACTCTGCGTACGTTCCACGCCGGTGGTATCGCCGGTGGTGCTGCTGCCAATGCAACAGTCACCTGTAAGACTGAGGAGGCTAAGCTTGAGTTTGATGAACTGCGTACCGTTCCGTTCGTTGACGAGTCAGAGGGCGGAAAGATAGATTGTGAGATGGTAGTCAGCCGACTGACAGAGTGTCGTTTCGTTGATCCGAACACCGGCATCGTGCTGTCAAGCGTACCTGTTCCTTACGGTTCATCACTCTATTATAAGACCGGCGACGAAGTGAAGAAGGGCGACCTCATTGCCAAGTGGGACCCATTCAACGCTGTCATCGTCAGTGAGTTCAAGGGTAAGGTTAAGCTCAACGACTTCGTTGAGGGCGTTACATATAAGGCTGAGACCGACGAATCTACGGGTATCGCCGAGAAGATTCTCATCGAGTCTAAGGACCGCTCAATGATTCCTACCTGCGACATCCTCGACAAGAACGGTCAGGTGCTGGGTACATACAACCTTCCTGTTGACGGTCACGTCAACGTGGAGGACGGTCAGAAGATCGAGACTGGTGCAACACTCGTGAAGATTCCTCGTACCGTCAGCCGTGCCGGTGATATCACCGGTGGTCTGCCACGTGTCACCGAGCTCTTCGAGGCTCGTAACCCATCCAACCCAGCAGTCGTATCAGAAATCGACGGTGAGGTTACCATGGGTGCCCTCAAGCGCGGTAACCGCGAGGTTATCATCACCTCAAAGACCGGCGAGCAGCGCAAGTATCTCGTGCCACTGTCAAAGCAGCTCCTCGTTCAGGACCGCGACGCCGTTCGCGCCGGAACACCGCTGTCTGCAGGCTCCATCACTCCGCAGGATATCCTTGCCATCAAGGGTCTCACCGCTGTTCAGGAGTATATCGTCAACGAGGTACAGGACGTTTACCGTCTGCAGGGTGTGAAGATTAACGACAAGCACTTCGAGATCATCGTTCGTCAGATGATGCGCAAGGTTCAGATCAACGAGCCTGGCGACACCACGTTCCTTGAGGCCGACATCGTAGATAAGCTCGACTTCGCTGAGGAGAACGACCGCATCTGGGGTAAGAAGGTTGTCGTTGACGCTGGCGACTCAGAGAACCTGCACAAGGGTCAGATTGTCACCGCCCGCAAGCTCCGCGACGAGAACGCCTACCTGAAGCGCCACGATATGAAGACCGTAGAGGTGCGCGATGCCATCCCTGCCACATCTACACAGATACTGCAGGGTATCACACGTGCAGCCCTCCACACCAAGAGCTTCATGTCTGCCGCATCGTTCCAGGAGACCACCAAGGTGCTCAACGAGGCAGCCATCCGTCGCAAGAGCGACACGCTGCAGGGCATGAAGGAGAACGTGATTTGCGGTCACCTCATCCCGGCTGGTACAGGTCTGCGTGAATTTGAGAAGATTATCGTCGGCTCACGCGAAGAGATGGATCGTCGCACCATGGGACGCTCCAGCGTATTCGAGTATCGCAGCTGATTATAAAAGGAAAACATACATAAAAAGGAGCACTCCGCAATAATGCGGAGTGCTCCTTTTTTTTATTGTCATGTCTTAACGTATGGGTTAGTAATTCCTGGCGTGCTTCTTCAATCCCAACGACTGATTTGTTTTTAAGCCTCGCCAGAAGATACCAGTCCGATGATGCGGCGTGCCCTTGGCAAATCGCCGTCATCCACAAACACGGCACAACCACTCATGGGAGGGTATCCACCCATAATCTCATTCTTAATCAACGACCGGATGCCATTGCTTTCCAGTCGGCCCTGCAGCAGGTTTGCCTCGAAACCGTTGCAGCAATCTGTCAACCTTTGCAGCTTCATAGTTTTTAGGTTTTAATATATTTTTTAAACTATATATTACTGGCTTTGATAATTCTGTCAAGTAAAGCGGTATGTAGGTTGTTTACCGCTTTTATATATCTTCATCGGCAAAGTTACAACATTTCCTTTTAATTTCCAAATTTTTTGGTATTTTTTTTCATTTTTTCAACACTATTTTTCAGTTTCAAGTCTTTCGGCAGGTTTTTCAGTATGAAGATTTTTTTGTGTGGAGGAGTGATAGAGGAGTAGAAGGGGAGTGACAGGGCTTTTTTTTACTTGCTGTAAATGAGATGTATGAAAACTTTTGAAACGAGAATTAACAAATGTCATTGTCAAGGGAATAGTATTCGCACAGAAGAAAAAAAGCCAGCCGCACCTATTTTATGGTGTAGCTGGCTTTTATGCTTTTATTATGCTCCTTCGGAGCAGAAATCAGAGAAAAACTTTTAGAAAATCTTTGGAGCCTGTCGGCTCAGAAATATTTCTGGCTCGAAGAGCCTGAGATTTCAAAAAAGATTTTAATGGATTTCTGCCCGTAAGGGCAAATGAACCTTTCGCCTTCGGATTGTTCGTGTCGTCATATTCTATCAGTGCTATGCCACGGCTGTCATCACGTGTGAGTGAGCCTACACCGTTGTACTTAAGCATCTAGAAATTCGCATTGTTGATGCCTAGTTCGCTGATCTTGAAGTTAAATACCAGATTTCATCACTGATATCAATTTTAGCTTTCCTCTTGACTTTCTAAACACAAAGGTATCACGACCACCAATGATTATTTTCTCGTTTGAACGGCCAGCTGTACCTATATTGAAAACGACACTGCCATCTTTTTGAACTGTGGGGGGATTCAACAAATATAGAGATTCACCATTGGGAGGCAAATCATTTAATATGTAAGGTGGAGTTATATCATCAATTAGTTTTTCCATTATCGAATCCGTATTGAATATATAATAAACGGTATCATTCATGGACGCCCTTGCTTTAGACAAAGATTCCAATATCTCCGCATATTGATCCAAGTAGGCGTCTGCATTTGTAACATCTTCTGCTTCTTCTGAAATTGTTGCTATTCGTCTAAAGCCATTTTTACATTTCCTGTATAGAAAGAATTCTGTACTAATAGTTGAAGCAACATAACTTCTCACCATCATTTTTCTCACAGGGAAAACGATTGTACTATCTTTTTCGATTGTAGGAGAAAATATAGCATAAAACGAGCATCCTTCTGACGGTATTGCTTTTTTTATCTTTTTATTTTTCACATGAATTAATATTTGTTTTTCTAACAGAGAATCTTCTTCTATGTTATAAAACAAAGAATCATTATGACAAGAAGAAAAGTGACAATCTTTATATAGTTTGCTGAGAATGTCAATGTAGCATCTTGCAAGAGTATGGTTATCTATTGCAGACGCGTTAACGCTGTATATAAATAATAATAATAATAATAATTTCTTTCTCATGTCATTCTATCTAAAAATATAAGCAGGTATCGTTGCAAAAACACCTTTATTGTCGTATATATATATTATACCATTTCCTGCTCCTACTACAAATTCTTTATGAGGAGCAGTATTTATATCCTGAATTGTTGGTGGTTGTTGCCAAAAAGCCACACCTTTACTTAAAGCCGCACGTCCACTTGCATGACTATGGTAATCAGGATTACGTTTTGTTTTTGTTGCCAACGGTTTGTTTATTGCAGGATTGCCGACATCTCCAGGAGGATTTGCACGAACACCATTTAAGGTGAAATTTCCAGAATATTCTCTATTGTTTTTAGGAGATGTACCTCCTGTTCCATCATCTTCTATACTATTCAGCATTGCTGACATTTCATCATCAGAACCCAATTGTGTAACGTTGCTCATATGAGGACCATTAACATTGCCGCTTGCAATCTTACTTGCTGTTTCATATGCAGCCTGTGGGGAAATTGGATTACTCATTCCCTTTTGTTCCGGGTTTGAATCAGCGTACATCTGATTAGTTGTTTGAGTTGTTTTTATAACAAAATTATATGAACCTTGGCTCGGTATACGTAAAAGTTCGTTTCCGCACTCTTGATAATATACACTATCGCAACCATTAACATCTACAAATGAAATAGGATTATTTGCACAATACGCATACGGACTGACGGAGTAGTATTTCTCACACAGCGGGTCCATCCTGTCCCATCTGCCGACAAGGGAATTGTACTGTCTTGCACCGTAGTCGTAGGTATTCAAGCCATGCGTGGTGTCAAACTCCTTGCCGTTGTATTTGTGGTTTTGCTTGTCAGGGTTATATGTGGCACAATCCTCTGCGTTGTACGGAGTGCCAACTATAGAATAAACGCTATAACAAAGGGAATAGTATTCACACAGAAGAAAAAAGCCAGCCGCGCCGTTTGATGGTGTAGCTGGCTTTTATACTTTTATTATGCTCCTTCGGAGCAGAAATCATAGAGAATCATCAGGACAATCTTTGGAGCCTGTCGGCTCAGAAATATTTCCGGCTCATAGAGCCTGAGATTATTAAAAAGATTCTTGATGGATTTCTGCCCGTAAGGGCAAATGAAACTTTCGCTTTAGGGTAGCTCATATCGTCGTATTCTATAAATGTTTATTTGGCTCTTTCCCATATGGGTATCAACAATTTGTAATAAGCCTTCTCATTCTTGAATTTTATAAGTTTACGCCCACTGTCAAAGACACTTCGTACTGTAAGAAAATTATAAGCATCACCTCTAATCATAACAAGCCAATAATATTTTGGCGTTTGATAATTATTTACAATTTGGTAAGATGTACTTTCTGAAGAAGGATAATAATCAAGTAGAACTCCACCATTTAGGCTAGTTCCATAAATCTCATCGGGAATAGCCGTGACAGGCATATCCCTCAAACACCAACTTCCGAAACATTCTGTATTATAAAGGTATACGTTAGATAAATTCCAAATTTTACCTTTCAAACTCTTTTTATTCGGATTCCTTATTGCAAAGAA
>JAEEHW010000015.1 GCA_016281055.1 Prevotella sp. | reverse complement strand
GTTGGTCTCAAAGGTGTACCACATGTTCTCATCGGTGCTGTGCACGAAGTCAAGACCGTTGTTGGTAGCCAGTTCCTTGTTGAAGGAATAGACTACGTTTATGAGCACCGTCTTACCTATGAGGTCTGCGTCAGACATCAGGTTAGGAAGCATCAGTCCCTTATACTTGTTGTCCAGCACGGTATTTGGCTCTTCCGCTGTCTTTGTCTCATCATCAAACTGATTCCATATACCGCCGATATAGAAGTCGTATGATACGTTAGGACGATAGAACACCTCAGGCAGTTTCAGAGCATCGCCTATACTTACCTCACCAGCGTCATAGCAGTATGTCTGTCCGTTGATGGTCTCACCCATCTGGTACTTCTCACCAGGATAGTGTGTGCCTTCGCCGGTATTCACAGATGTCAGGTCACGCTGTGTGGATCCACTTATATCCTTCACGTCACTCTCTTTCCACACACCGCTCAGCTGATAGGTGCTCTGACCTCCCGGACGGTAAGGTATCTTCGTTATGGCGTTGGTGGTGTTGATGACAAGGTGGTAAATCAGCTTATGCGTTGACAAACCGAAGATAATATACTTCGTCGGCTCTCCCGTCGTAGTGGTCTGTCCGTATCCGGTCAGTTTGTCGTCAGTGCCCGTCATTTGCAGTATGCCGTAAGGATAGTTCTCCTTCTTCAGCATCATGAACGTATTGTCGGCAGTAGCGCTCAGCGCGCCTGTTCCCACTGCATACTTACCAGAAGCCCTGTGCTTAATCTTAAGGGCATAAGGGTCGCTGCCCTCAAACAACCACATGTGCTCAGGCTGACCTGACAGTAAATGATTGGCATCATTGCCAATGCCGTCGTATGCCACGTCATCGCTTGGATTATTATCCACAGCCTTCATCATGTTGTCGCTCTCCCATATAATGTTGTATGGCAGTATTCCACTTATATCAAATGCCACGTCACGTGAGTCAGGGTCCCTGGCTACGGTACCGCCGGTGGCATTACGCTTGTTTGGCACCTTGTAGCTGCAGTTTACTATATCATAGTCATTATAGCGTACATACAGTGTATCGTCATAAAGTCCGTACAGCGTCGTCAGCTTTGTGTCATTGACCACCTCATAGGTGTCGTCGCTGGTATCCACGGTTCCCTTGTTGTCTTTAACCACACTGCCATAGTAGTGATATGCGTCCATGTTGAGCAGTGGTGTCCTCAGGTCTTCAGGCAGCGTCGGGTCGAAATGGTTCAACTCTGCCTCATTCTCGTTCTGACTGGTGCTGGCTGCCCACTTGTTTGCATTGGTGATGACATTATATATATAGTTATGCGTCACGTCATCGTTGAAATATATCCTTGTGGCATCGGTTAACACACCGGTATTGATGTTAAAACCTGGCTCCGCAGATGTCGTCGCAGGCTCAGAACTTGACATATCGGCTGCATTAAGGAACGAGTATTCGTATGACTCTGTACCTGCCACCGCCATGGCATAGCCACCATTAGGATGCGACAGGATAGCGAAGCGGTCTTTGTCATTCACCTTGACGCCCACGCTCATAGGGTTAGGCTCTTCCAGTCCTGAAGAATAATTTGCCATACGGTTGAATATCTGCACTCCATAAGGATCGACAGGCCTGTAGTAAGCCGATGCAGTGTCGGTAGGTGCAGCTATGAACTTCCACTGCCATTCCTTCTCTGATGAGTCTATGACAGCCGGCTTGGTGTCCTCCAGGAGTGACACGCCTGTACCGTCATTCGGATTAATGGTGCCGCTCGCCTTGACCTCCTTGCCATCGATAGTCATCGTCAGCCATCTGCCTTGCAGCACTCTATTTTGCTCTACATCATAACTCTCGTCATAGCTGTAGCGTACATACACCTCGTTGTCCTCGGCTTTGAGTCCTGAACCACCGAACGAGCCCTTGATGGTATCAGACACCACGCCTTCGGTAAGTGTCTTGAAATATGTGAAGTCCTTAGCCAGCGGACTCTTGATAGGATCTGGCACTGATGGGTAGAACTCTCCTGCCCTTCTGTATCGCAGTGCCTCACGGCCGTCGTTGTCAATGATATGATAGCAGAATATCTGCGGCGGCACGAGGAACGTGGTCTGCGGTCCCATTGACGCATTGTCCTCAGTAGAAGCCTTGGCTTTGTCCACAGGAGCTTCCAGCGTGGTGACTCTCGGCTCAGCCTTTATGGTATTGACACGCACTGAGTGGTCAAAGCGCGGCATCAGTTGCATATTGCCATTGGCATCCATCACAGCCATGAATGTCTGGTTACTCATCTGCAGATTGGTATGGTCATAGCCCTCACTGCCTTTGTAAACGTCAGAGTTATAGTCTGTGAACTTATCTTCCAGCGTGATACTGGTAGAACCTCCTGCACCAGAGTAGTCGCCCTTCATGGCGCCGCTGTTAACAGCAGTCGTCGTGATATGGCTTGTCATGTATTTGCCGTGCTCGGCATTTCTGAACTGCAGGTTATAAGGATCAAAGCCCGTCTTGTCCTTATAGTCCTTCTTCATCTCGTACTCCATCTTTGGCTCACCGGTGTTACCAGGAACGGTAGCCCAGTGGATGCCCATCTCCTTGTCTATGTCAAGGTTAGGCTCTACATACCACAGGTTTATGTCGTCTATATATCCGTCATCGTTGGCATCCACTAAAGTAGATACGCTTGCCTGCTTCACCTTACTCGGATGGAATATCATGTCATAGACATTACCACCTGTAGGATCAGAAGCCTCGTTGATAGGCTTACTCATATAGTCATTCCTGGCAGTCTCTCCCTGGTTGTCTCTCAGGAATCTGCCGTTTTGCAGAACGAGGAAGCGCATCGGCGTACCTGACTCTGTGAAGGTCTGGTTTGCCTCGTCCACCTCAAGGTGATACTCATAGCTGCTCTCATACTCATCCTTCACAGTGTATGTCACATACATATCCTGGAATACTCCGTTATCATCCTTCACACCCGTGGCCGTCAGTGGCGGCAGCGCTGCCAGTGATGATGAAGAATATGGCTTGCCGCTGACTTTTATCTCGTCTCTCAGCGCACCTTTCTGCACTCTGAGCGTGAACTTATGACATCCTGAAGCCTTTGAGGCGTTGTTGTAGAAGTAATACTTATCTACCATCGGACTGTCATACTTACGCAGCTCGTCAAGTTCCTCACCGTAAGGATAGGTATTTGTAGGCAGAGGCTTACGCATTATCTCCCAGCCATGACGGTCAAGGAGCACGAGCACAGGCGGTATGTCGGCACTCTCTATATCAAAGGTGCCGTTGCCCATGTCGAAGGTCTGGAACCAGTGCTCTATGTTCTCCACCACCTTCTTACCTGCACCGCTTGATACGTTGTTGTATCCGTTCCAGCGTGTAGCGTTGGCAATGGCATTATAGCTGTGCCAGTCCCTTGCCTCTATCGTCGGGCGGTAGGTGCTCTCGTCTGCTGTAGTCTCCGGGTCATTCTCTGTAGGCACCACGAAGGTTGCCGCGTCCTCGCTGAAGCCGTCGGTTGACTTCGGTATTCCCAGCACATGGAGCTTCAGCATATTGTATGTCTTCCAGTACTGCTCTAAAGTCGTCACATACTGTCTCTCGTTCTCGCCAGGACCGTTGGTGTTCTCATCACCATCCAGGTCAACAGGTACTGCCTTACTGGTAAGCAACTTGTATCTTCCCACTGTTCCCAGTATCATATACTCCGTCGGCGCCTTTGATGCTATACCCGGCAACATACCGCCGGTAATCACACGCTGCTTGTTAGGATTGTCGGTATCCTGGTTGAAGTGTACGGCGTATGTCTGCAGGTATGTATTATAAGGGACACTATTATATGATATGGTGCTCTTTGAGTGTATCGATACGTGATAAGGGTCGTCGTTGGTGCTCCGGAAGAACCATATCCATCGTGGACGCGTGTTGGCACCTGCCTCCATCTGCTCTTCCTTCATAGACATGCCATATATGTTGATGCTGCCGTCACCGTTACAGTATGGATATACCGCCTGTATCTTCGAACCAGTCAG
>JAEEHW010000131.1 GCA_016281055.1 Prevotella sp. | reverse complement strand
TGTGCGTGAGACATTTTTCTATAACCAGATGCGGGTAAACAACGAAGTGATATGCTCCCCTGTATCTGATTTCCTTATCAACGGTCACACCTTTGAGGTTGGCGGAAAGGGAAAAGGTAAGAAACAAATAGCCGATTTGCCAGACAGTTATATAGTGAAAGATGATATTGAATACGGCTATGGCAACGTGATACCGTTATGGGCATTTGGTTTAAACTACTAGGCTTTCGTGGCTTCTGCAAACATTCACTCTGAACAAAGGCACAGGGATATTATGCTACCTGCGGGAACATGTTAGAAACGAATTATCATGATTAATATTTTGAAACGAATTATTCTAATTGGTCCTAATTAAAGGTGGGTTCTAAAAATTCCCACGAGTTAAATTAGTCAATTATATGAATATCATTATGTCATCTTTTTGTTTTCTTTCGGTGCAAACTGTTAACTTCTGCGGTCACATAGCCCGCTATGCTCCCTTATCAGCAAACATTTTGCCCTCGAAATAAATTCAAAAATCTGACAGTGGTAATTATTAGAACCCACCTAAAATCATTATTATTGAAATTATGATACATTATGGTAATTCGTTTCTAAAAATACAGATAGAATGTTTCTTCAACCACGAATTCACACGGATTTTCACGAATGCCTACCGGAAGGAATAATTTGTGTGATTTTGCGATAATTCGTGGTTAAAGTTCATGATGGCTAAAATGTATTAGACTATATGAACAAGAAGACGCAATGTCCCTTAACTCCTGCGGCTGAAAGCAGCAATAACTTCCCTTAACTCCCTTTTATTCCCAAACAAAATTTGTCGAAAATTATTCTATAACTCCGATTTTAACACTCCATACGTTATAATTTTAACACTACGCAGAAATATATGCGTGGGCTAACTGGTCAGGAGGGCGCAGAAATGCGTTCTCCTTTTTTATATATCACCAGATAATTTTCCCCACCTGGCACAGAGGAATGCAAAAGCATAGCTATTATGCAAGCGAAGATTGATTTTCTGACAACAAAATCTATAATGCAGCATCATAATAGCAATCACTTTACCATGTAAAAGCTATCATATTACAGTGTGAAAGCTATCATATCACATGGTAAAAGGTATGCTTTTACACCTGCCAGGCATGGAGAAGTCGTTTTTAAGGCAGAAACAGAGCAACAAAACATTTATTCAATAACTCCACCATTTAACATTTTGAATGTTTCTTAACGTTTCATACTGACAGGCAGAACTGACATACATAGCATTACCATGAACCAAAACTTGAAGAAAGATAATTTTTTTACATATAAAAAATAAGAAAATGCATCAAAATTTGTCCCATTAATCTTTTTTTATTAATTTTGTACCGACAACAGTGATTGTCGGTGCAAAAAAAAATCAGACGCGAACAATAATCAAATCTAACACAACCCAAAAACCATGAGCCTAACGCAGAAAACCACATGCTGGTATCTAAGCAAGGAAGCACTACCATATTGGTGCATATTGACGCTTGACACATTTACTGTCATGGCTTTCTATGTTTTCGCCTATTACTGCGTACTGGGTGGTAATGGCGTAATCCAACATTTCTGGCCGAAATTAGGATATATAGCGCTGATATCGTTGTTCCATATCATTTTCTTCAGAGTATTTCACATCTACAGCAACATCATACGCTATTCCACCTTCATTGACTTGCGCGACGTATTGTTCGCCAACATCGGCGCATCGGTAATAGCAATGATTATCCGCCTGACACTGGCATCACAGCCAGACTCCTATTTTCCGTGCCTGCGCATCATCATAACTGCATGCTGTCTTGCTACAGCTGCCATGTGTGCATGGAGAATACTCGTAAAAACCATGTATGACACACATACCAGCAATGCCAATGCAAAGCCCACATTCATTTACGGAGCCCGCGAAGGAGCGGTGAGCATTGTGAAAGGCATACGTAGCAAGCAAGACTCACGATATAGGATAAAGGGACTGATAACTCCCGACAATCAGGTAATGCCTGGCAGCTATGTGGCGGGAATACCTGTATATGCAAAAAACTCATGCTTGGTAGCCACATTAAAGAATAGTGGCATCAAGAATCTTATTGTATCACCATTGTATATCGACGAATTCCGTGAAGACGACCATTTCATTAACGAACTGATACAGGCCGGCATAAAGATATACATGCCACAGGAGGATGTCACATGGGACGGGAGCAGCGCTCTCAACACATCTTCATTGCATCAGATAAGCATTGAGGACCTTCTGCCGCGCGACAAGATTGAGATAAACATGGATGCAATAGGACAGTTGCTCACTGGCAAGAAAATAATGATAACAGGTGCAGCTGGCAGCATCGGCAGCGAGTTGGTGAAACAGGTTGCCATGTTCAAGCCAGAGGAGATGATACTGATAGACCAGGCAGAAACGCCTATGCACGACATAAGGCGAATGATGGCACAGGATTTTCCCGACATCAAGGCTCACACCATAGTAACCAACATAGCCAAGTCCCAGCGCATGGAACAGGTGTTCAGCAAATACAGACCTGACTACGTGTTCCACGCAGCAGCATACAAGCATGTGCCTATGATGGAGGACAACCCAGAAGAAGCCGTACAGAACAACATCTACGGCACGCGTATCATGGCAGACCTCGCCGTGAAATACGGCACGCGTAAGTTTGTCATGATATCTACCGACAAAGCCGTGAACCCCACCAACGTCATGGGCTGCTCCAAGCGCATCTGCGAGATATACTGCCAGTCGCTCAACTCTGAGATACAGAAGCCCGACTGCGCTATCAAACAGGAGAACGGAGAGAAAGCCATCACACAGTTTGTCACCACGCGTTTCGGCAACGTACTTGGCAGCAACGGTTCAGTAATACCTATCTTCAAGGAACAGATAGCCCACGGAGGTCCCGTCACCGTGACGCATCCCGACATCATACGCTACTTCATGCTGATACCAGAGGCATGCAAACTCGTACTTGAAGCCGGCACATTCGGAAAGGGCGGCGAGATATTCGTCTTTGACATGGGCAAGCCCGTCAAGATTGTTGACCTTGCAAAACGAATGATTGCATATTCTAAAGTCCCGAATATAGAAATAAAGTTCACCGGACTGCGTGACGGCGAGAAACTGTATGAGGAGGTGCTCAGCGATTCAGAGACGACACTGCCCACCACCCATCCGAAGATTCGCGTGGCAAAGGTGCGTGAATATTCATACGCTGAGGCATTGCAGAACGAGGAGCGGTTGCTCAAGGCCAGCTTCACCTACGACGACATGGCTGTGGTGAAGATAATGAAAGAAATAGTACCTGAGTTCAAATCACGCCATTCGAAATACGAGTCGCTGGACTAAATGCCTGAGTGAAGCATACACACTCTGCAACAAACAGAGTAAGGAAAACAAAAATCCCCTGATGCAGATGCACCAGGGGATTTCCAATATATCTATTAATCTATACCTTAGCAATTAGAGGTTTGGATTCATTGTCTTCCAGTCAGCCACTGCTGGGATGATGCCGAGAGAAATGATTTCGTCACGCATCTTCTGCAGGTGCTCGTAAGAAGAGTTGAGGGCAGCCATCTCGTCAGCTGTACCAACAGGCTTTGTGAAGCTTACGCCATCCTTTGTGATCTTTGTAGGCATAGCCATCATCACGTTCTTGTAACCGCACTCGTCGCAGTTTACATAGCAGCCAGCAGGCAGTGTGAACTCTGCGCCACCCATTGCAGCCTCAATCATCTTCACAGCCTGGTATGCAGGGCTCTGGAATGAAGAGCGGCCACGGAGCTTGATGATGTTAGAACCACCCTGGATGGTGTTGTGCTTGATTTCAGCCCAACGCTCTGCAGAAAGAGGGAGGTCAGCCAATGCACGGCCGTCAACCTTCACCTGAGAAGCGAATACAGCCATCTGCTCACCGTGACCACCGTATGTGTGTGCACCGGTAACCTTGTCCTGCTGTACGTTGAACTCCTTAGCCAACTGCTGCTGCAGACGAGTAGAGTCGAGAGCTGCAAGAGATGTCAGCTGGTTTGGCTTCAGACCAGAGTGGATGAGAGCTGTGAGAGCAGTAACGTCTGCAGGGTTGAAAATAACCACTACGTGCTTTACGTCTGGGCAGTACTGCTTGATGAAATCACCAAACTGTGCAGCAATCTGGCAGTTGCCTTTCAGCAGATCCTCACGTGTCATGCCCTCCTTACGTGGAGCACCACCTGAAGAAATGATGTACTTGGCGTCAGTGAAAGCCTCCTTAGGGTCAACAGTCCATGTGATGTTTGCACCAGGGAAAGCGCAGTGCGCCATCTCGTCAGCAACACCGTGAACACCTGGCTCGAAGATGTCGTAAAGACAGATGTTAGGAGTGAGACCCAGCATAAGAGCTGACTGAACCATGTTAGAACCAATCATACCGCCTGCACCGACGATAGTAAGCTTTTCGTTTGTTAAAAATTCCATAATCGTTATACCTAATTACAATTTCAATTTGCTACTGCTATATTATCGCACGAAGCTAACAACGAGTGTCTGAAAAACAGGCTCGTGGTCGCTTTTGCGAGTGCAATACTATCGCACGAAGCAAACAACGAGTGTCTGAAAAACAGGCTCGTGGTCGCTTTTGCGAGTTTGCGAGTGCAAAGGTAGTAAAAAAATGGCAAAGGGCAAACGGTTTTACTCCTTCTTTAAGTTTTTAAGAAAAAAACAATAAAGTTTGCCAACTCTGTATTGCACTTTCAAAAAAAATGATTAACTTTGTATGCGAGAATCATGAACTCGATACTTGACCAAGACATAATGTACCTGCCGGGCGTCGGTCCGTCGCGCAAGAAGATACTCAGCAAGGAACTGGGTATAGAGAGTTTTGGCGACATGCTTGAATACTATCCATACAAGTATGTTGACCGCAGCAGGATATATTCCGTGCGCGAACTCACACCCGACATGCCTTTCGTACAGTTGAAGGGAAAGATACTTTCATTTGAG
The DNA here is from genome assembly GCA_016281055.1 of Prevotella sp. Lineage (GTDB taxonomy): Bacteria > Bacteroidota > Bacteroidia > Bacteroidales > Bacteroidaceae > Prevotella. The sequence continues at coordinate 22,316 of JAEEHW010000131.1, read as the reverse complement.
ACCTTTGACATGGGACCTCGCAAGCAACGGCTCGTGGGGCATTTCTCCGACGGAATGGGAGTCATCGACCTCGTATGGTTCTCAAGCGTGAAATGGGTTATACAAAACTATAAGGTGGGGAAAGAGTACATCATATTCGGCAAACCAGGAATATTCAACAGCCGATACCAGATAACGCACCCTGAAATCGATGATGCCTCATCACTTGAACTAAACAGCATGGGAATGCAGCCATACTACGTTACCACGGAGAAAATGAAGAAGGCTGGCATCACATCACGCACCATGGAACGTCTGATGAAAACAATGCTGTCGAAACTGCCGACCCTAAACGAGACACTACCCACCTACATCACCAACCCTCTGCATCTTGTAAGCCGCGACGAGGCAGTGCGTGGAGTTCATTACCCGCACAATCAATATGAGATGCAGCATGCACGCGAGCGACTGAAGTTCGAGGAATTGTTCTACGTGCAGCTCAACATACTGCGATACACCGCCGGCAACAGAAGGAAATATCGCGGTTATCTCATGCCGAAAGTGGGTAAGGAATTCAACGAATTCTATCGTGAGAACCTGCCGTTCAGCCTGACCGGAGCACAGAAGCGCGTGATGCATGAGATACAGAAGGACATGAATACCGGCCGCCAGATGAACCGTCTCGTACAAGGTGACGTAGGTTCCGGCAAGACTCTTGTGGCACTGATGGCGATGCTGCTTGCCGTTGACAATGGTTTTCAGGCAGTGATGATGGCTCCCACCGAGATACTTGCCGAGCAGCATCTGAGCACCATACGCGAGTTTCTCAAGGGCATGGACGTGAATGTGGAGTTGCTCACTGGCGTCGTTAAGGGAAAGAAGCGCAAGGAGGTCATGGAAGGCCTCATCAGCGGCGACGTGAAAATCCTTGTCGGCACACACGCTGTGATAGAAGACAACGTGCAATTCCGAAATCTTGGATTGGCAGTAATTGACGAACAGCACCGATTCGGTGTGGCCCAGCGCGCACGACTGTGGGCAAAAAACGACAACCCGCCACATATCCTCGTAATGACAGCTACACCAATCCCACGCACCCTTGCAATGACAATCTATGGGGACCTTGACGTGAGCGTCATCGACGAATTGCCACCCGGACGCAAGCCTATACAGACTCTCCACCGCTTTGAAGACCAAACCGTGAGCCTTTACCAAGGCATTCGCCATGAGGTTGCAAAGGGACGGCAGGTATATGTAGTATATCCTCTTATAAAGGAGAGCGAGAAGATGGACCTGCAAGACCTTGAAGCTGGTTTCAAACATCTGCAGGATGTCTTCCCCGAATACCGCATGAGCAAGGTACACGGCAAGATGAAACCCGCAGAGAAGGAAGAGGAAATGCAGAAATTCGCAAAAGGCGAGACACAGATGCTCGTTGCCACTACCGTCATCGAGGTGGGAGTGAATGTACCTAACGCCAGTGTCATGGTGATCATGGAGGCGCAACGCTTCGGCCTGTCTCAGTTGCACCAGTTGCGTGGCCGTGTGGGCAGAGGTGCAGACCAGTCTTACTGCATACTGGTGAGTGGTCGCGAATTATCGTCAGAAACGCGTAAACGACTTGACATCATGTGTGAAACTAATGATGGTTTCCGCATTGCCGAAGCAGACTTGAAGTTGCGTGGCCCCGGCGACCTTGAAGGTACGCAGCAGAGCGGCATGGCCTTCGACCTTAAGATTGCGAACATTGCGCAGGATGGACAGTTGGTGCAGCTGGCACGTGACGAGGCACAGAAAATCATCGACAGCGACCCAGAACTGTCTTCTACGGAGCACGCTCCACTACTGGCCAGACTTAAAGAGATACGCAAATCAAACATAGACTGGGGAGGAATCAGTTGAGTTAAGAGTTAAGAATTAAGAGTTAAGAATTAATATTTGCAATAACAACTATACTAATTATACCAATGACATACAGGAATCTTACACTTGATGAGATAGCGCAGTTACGCGAGCAGGGATGCCGCAGTGACAATTGGGAATCTATCAGCGTGGCTGATGGCTTCTGTGCTAAAGATATCAGGAACGTCCGTTTCGAGGGCGAAATACAAATCGGCAACGACGTCAGGATTGAAAACGTCGGCATAATACGCACCACAGACGGAGCAAGTTTCGGTGAAGGTGTATGCGTGAGTGTGAAAAACGAGGCTGGCGACGGCAACGTCATTCTTTACAGCGCACTGACAGCACAGACTGCCGCCCTCATGGTTCGCAGTGCAGACAACAGCGAGCTGTTCGGCAAACTGCGCCAGATGGCGAAACGCTATGTGGAGGAGTGCGCCGCAACATGCACCACGATAGGCTCTGGCGTAACCATCACAGATTGCCGCGAACTGACAAACGTCAGCATCGGTGACGACAGCGAACTTTGCGGTGCTTCACGTCTCATAGACTGTACTCTGGTGTCAACGCCTGAGGCTACTGTCTATATAGGTGACGACGTAATAATGGAGAACGTGATAGCACAAGCCGGAGCCACCATCGTTGACGGTGCCAGACTATATGATTCCTTCGTTGGCGAGGCATGCCACATTGGACGAGGTTTCACATCAGAGAACTCTCTGTTCTTCGCCAACTCACACATGGACAACGGCGAGGCATGCGCAGCACTGTGCGGTCCGTTCGCTGTCAGCCACCACAAGTCATCTCTGCTCATAGGCGGTGAATATTCTTTCTACAACGCCGGTTCGGGTACCAACTTTTCAAACCACGCATACAAGATGGGACCGATACACTACGGTACGATGGAACGCGGTGCAAAGACTGCCAGCGGTGCACACATACTGTGGCCAGCCCACATAGGTGCATTCTCAATGGCAATGGGCAAGATAGAGACACACCCCGACACTTCCATGTTCCCATTCTCATACGTCATAGGCGGACCACGCAAGACGAGTCTGAAGCCCGGACAGAATCTCTGCACGGTGGGTACATACCGTGACATCACGAAATGGCCGAAGCGTGACAAGCGCCCGGCATCTGGCAGGCGCTCGCTGATTACCTTCGACTGGCTGTCGCCATACGTGGTGGAGCGCATCAAACGCGCCATCGAAGCACTTGAACGATTGCGCGACGAACAAGGTGAAGACACTGACGAATACATCTGCAATGGGTTCACCATCAGTTCTGCGGCATTGCAGCGAGGCCTGTTCTACTATGACATGGCACTGCGCATGTACGAGGGCACCGACAGTACAACCGAATGGACAGATCTGCTTGGACTGCTGGCACCGGTGGAGACCGTACAGCAGATACAGGAGGACATACTCTCTGGCAACATCTGCACCATCGAAAGCCTGGAAGAGTGCATGCAGGACATTCACGACAGTTACAGCCAGTGGAAAGGCTTTGCCGAGGGCGAGGCAGACCGCGAACAGGCCGTAGAGGAATGGAAGGATGCCATACGCCGCGATGCTGAACGCGAATATGACATGGGTGACGTCAGCGAAGAGCAACTGACAGAGTTTCTTGAGAGCATGTAACAATGCACAATGCACAATGCATAATGCACAATTCATAATGCATAATGCACAATATATAATGCACAATATATAATGCACAATATATAATGTATAATTCATAATTATTTTGAATATGCGGAAGTTAATATCACTTGCAATAATTTCCATTCTTCAATTTTTCAATCCTTCAATTCTGTCACTGCAGGCCGCTGACTACGAGACAGTGCCCGGTGACCCTATGCAGACTCGCATCTACACGCTGAAGAATGGTCTGAAGGTATATCTGTCAGTAAACAAGGAGAAGCCGCGTATCACTGCCCACGTGGCTGTGAACACCGGTTCGCGCAATGACCCGGCAGAGACTACCGGACTGGCTCACTACCTTGAGCACCTGATGTTCAAGGGTACACACCAGTTTGGTACCACCAACTATGCTGCAGAGGAGCCGCTGCTACAGCAGATAAGCGACCTGTATGAGCAATACCGCACGTTGACCGACCCGCAGGAACGCAAGGCGAAATACCATGAGATTGACAGTGTTTCGCAGTTGGCTGCGCAATACAACATTCCGAACGAATATGACAAGATGATGTCGTTGGCGGGTTCAATAGGCACTAATGCATATACGTCGTACGACGTTACATGCTATGTGGAAGACATACCGTCAAACGAGATTGACCGATGGGCCATGCTTCAGGCAGACCGTTTTCAGAACATGGTGATGCGTGGTTTCCACACCGAACTGGAGGCTGTCTATGAGGAGAAGAATATCTCCATGACCAAGGACAGCCGCAAGGCCATCGAGGCTCTGCTGGGCAAGCTGTTCCCCACCCACTCCTACGGCACACAGAGCACCATCGGTACGCAGGAGCATCTGAAGAACCCTTCGCAGGTGAACATACGCAATTACTACAATAAGTATTACCGCCCAAACAACGTGGCTATCTGTATGGCTGGCGACCTTGACCCTGACCAGACCATCGCTATACTCGAGAAGCACTTCGGCTCATGGAAGCCTGGCACAGACATCAGCCCGAGGCAGTTTGCTGCACAGCCCGCCATCACTGCTCCGCAAGACACAACCGTTCTCGGCCTCGAAACAGAGAACATCATGCTCGGCTGGCGCCTTAACGGTGCCTCATCGCTGCAAAACGACACCATAGCCATGATAGACATGCTGCTGAGCAACGGCGACGTGGGTTTGATAGACCTCGACATCAACCAGAAGATGCGCTGTCTATGGGCCGGCAGCGGCATCTGGGAACTGAAGGACTACAGCATATTCCTCTTCCAAGGCACGCCAAACGAAGGGCAGACACTCGACGAAGTGCGCAGCCTGCTGCTCGGCGAACTGGACAAGATAAAGCGCGGCGACTGGGACGAGAAACTGATACACAGCATCGTGGCAAACGAGAAACTCTCTGAACTTAACGCCCTCGACAACAACCGCAGCCGCGTGAGTCAGATGGTTGACTGCTACATCAACGGCACACCATGGAAGCAGCAGGTGGAACGCCTTGACCGCATGGACCGCCTGACCAAGGCCAGTCTCATGCAATGGGCAAAGGAGCACCTGACCGACGGCTTCGTATGCGTATATAAACGCAAGGGCAACGACACCACGATAGTGACAATAGACAAGCCTGAAATCACTGCCATACCGAGCAACCGCGACTTGCGCAGCAAGTTTATCGAAGAGTTTGAAAAGATTGAGGTGGAGCCAATCCATCCGCAGTTCATCGATTTCAGCCGTGATATGCAGAAGGGCAACACTCGCAAGGGATTGCCAATACTCTATAAGAAGAACGAACAGGACGAGCGTTTCACGCTGCAATACCGTTATGAGTTTGGAACCGATGCCGATCGTCGCTACGACGTAGCCGAAGACTATTTTGAATTGATAGGCACGAAAAAACAGAGCATGGAGCAGATAAAGCGCAATTTCTACGACATTGCCTGCTCTTACAGTTTTTCTGTTGAAGACAAATCAATGACACTTACCCTCTCCGGCCTGCAACAGCACATGCCCCAGGCGGTGAAGATGCTTGACGAGATTACCGCCACGCTGAAGCCCGATGCTGAAGTTTACAACCAGTATATCGAACAGGTGCAGAAAGGAAGGATGGAAACGCGCACCAACCAAAATTCATGCTACAATGCATTGGTGCAGTATGGTCTGTACGGAAAGCAGTCGCCTACGCTCGACGTAATGTCTATAAGTGAGATGCGACAGACCGACCCAAGTGTTTTCACCAATCTGATCAAGGACCTCAGCGGACTGAAGCACACCGTGCTTTACTGGGGACCGGCAACCATACAAGAGGTGGCAGACATCATTGACAAGAGTCACAAGACGGCACGCACGCTCGCCGACGTGCCACAGAACAAACGCCGCGAGCGCTCCATAACGACGCACGACGAGGTATACCTCGCCCCATACGATGCCCAGAACATCAACATGCGCATGGTGTATAACGAGAACCGCCCACTGGATCTTAACGACACACCGCTGGTGAGCCTCTTCAATGAATACTTCGGTGGTTCGATGAATGCCATAGTCTTTCAGGAGTTGCGCGAAGCACGCGGACTGGCCTACAATGCGTGGGCTGCATACACAACGCCAAACCACAAGGAAGAGACGGAGTATTACCAGCAGCACATCATATCGCAGAACGACAAACTCATGGACTGCATACGGGTGTTCCGCGAAATCACCGACACACTGCCTGAGTCGCAGGTATTGTTTACCACCGCACAGCAGAGTCTGATGAAGACACTTGCCGCAAACCGTACAACAAAGACTGGCGTACTCGGCAAGTATATCAACGCTCAGCATCTCGGCATAGACTACGACATCAACCGCGCACTCTATGAGCGTATTCCACAGCTGACCTTGCAAGACATCGTGGGCTTCGAGCAGCAGCGTATCAAGGGTAAGCCGCTGCATTACCTCATTCTCGGCGATGAGAAAGTACTCGACATCCCAGCACTTGAAAAGATTGCACCGGTACAACGTCTGACGCTTGACGATATTTTCCCGAAAGCAGAATAAATAAGTGAAAGTAAATAATGTAACGAATACTGAATAGTGAATAATACAGATTACTTTTTGACTGTCATTAAGTCTAATCATCAACGTATTATTCACTATTCATTATTCACTATTCATTATCTACTGACCACTGCTCAGGAACATTATATACAAAAAAAGACACTTATGACTATTTTTCATAAGTGTCTTTTTATTACGATTTGATATGTTTGTCAATCAGAAATAGTAAGCCATACCCAACTGCCAAGAGTTGTACTTACTCTTTACTGTGCCTAAAGCAGCTGTTTTAGTGGCATTCCATACGGTAGCCTCACCAGTCTTGCCGCATGCAATGTTGTAGTTTGCTTTCAGCTCAACATGGCTGAGGATTGTGCAACCGAGACCGATGTTAATGGAGAAGTTGCTGGTGTTCCATTTCCAATCAGCAGCACTTTTGAATATGCTCTTGTCCTTGGCGAAGTTGAATGCCACCTGCGGACCTGCAAACAGGAATACGTCGGCAACAGAACCGAGGCCCCATCCATAGCGTACATTGACAGGGATAGCCAACTGACGGGTTATCATACTCTCTGTTGTGTTAGTGCCCTCTACAGTCACCTCTGTGCTACGCTGGTCATAGAGTGCAGATGCATCCATTGACAGGCCAACGATAGGCACTGTGAACTTTACTGTAGGACCGATATAGAATCCCGCACGGTTGTCCTTTGCAAGATTATTGGTGAAATCACCACTCAGTTTCATATTCACAAGGTTTGCGCCACCACGAAAACCGAACTTCACTTGTGCCTGTGCAGGCATCGCCAAAAGCAACACTGCCGCCATGACGATAGTAGAGTAGATTTTTTTCATAATGTTTTCAAGATTTACTATTGAACAATTCTTTTCTCTATATACTGTTTATTTAGTATTCATATATTATTTGCTATTTGCTTTCTATAACCATTGGTAAATAGTAAAAGTCAATCATAAATAGTAAATAAAATTAGTGTCTCTGTCTGCGCACACTGACACGTGCTGAGCCACTGCCACCTGACGATGATGTGGTACGTGAGCGTTTGCGACTTGCCGTTGCTGCCTTGGTGTCGTTGCCGCTGGCTGTAGCTGATACCTCAGCATTTGCTCCTGCTGCACGACGGTTGGCACGCGATTTCTTCACCTTTGGCTGCGATGCCTCAACCTTGGCAATGGAGTCAAGGGAATCCTTGCGAGCCTTGTCGCCCCAGATATTCTCCTCAAAGGCCTTCAGTTCTGCCTCGATACGCTGCTGTTCCTTTGCCATAGCCGAATCAGTAGGACAGTACTGTGCAAGTGTCTGACCAAGCATGTTGTTGGTCTTGTATATCTTGCCACGATACATATTCTTTACGAAGTAATCATCCATGCTCATTGTTGCGGCATTGTTGATGTCACTTGTCATGATAGTCTGCTTGGTAAGGAACGGAGCTATATCATCGTATTTCACCCAGAAGAGCGGATAGCGTGCCGTACCGTCGCCGAAGTCATCCTCACGGAACATTATCGGGCAGAGTGCTATTACCTTTGTATGGAATGTTGCAGAGTTCTGGTCGAAATATGATGACTCCTTGATGTAATATCCCTTCACCTCGCGCGATGGGATGTCAGAGTTGTCGAGATGAAGTTTGCCACCTTCGTCACGCGTATAATAAATATTGTAGTCATCGAGCAGAGACAGAGGCTTGAGTTGGTTGGAAGCCTCAAACGACTCGTTGCCGTCGATATTGTACTTGTAAGCCTTCACCTGACCTGACAACACGAGTTTGAAGAGGTAAGTGAACAGGTTCATCTGCGAGCCTACCGGTTCTACTGGATAGTACATACCAGAGTTGGAACCCTGCGTGAGATCCAGTTCACGGTATATGTCGCGACGCCACACCACATCCTCACGCATCTGCATGGATGCAGGATATGAAATCTGTGCACGCGTAGTCAGCGTGGTTGGATTCTTACGTGCCGTAGTTCCCGTCTGCGACTGCTGTGTCTGCGGACGACGTCGAGCGGGCTGAGCCTGAATCAAATTATAAGTGAATAATGAAAAGCAAATAACACAGATTACCTTCAATGCTGTTCCACTTATTTCTTTTATCTTATTCATCATATTATATTCTTGTTAAATCATCATTAATTATTTAACCACAACCTCCATACCGCCAGGCAGCGTGCGTGCTATGCCGTCAGGTCCTACGGCATGTACCTGCGTAATGAAGAAACTCTTCGAGCGTGACAGTTTGCGGAACAATTCCATCTGACGTGGGGAGAACGAAGCTCCGTTGCTGACGATAGGCACACGGTTACCCATGTTGTCGAAGAATACCGCCACAAAGCTTGTTACCTTGAATTCTATATCGAGCAGTCCGTCGTCAATGGCTGCGCGCAGCGTGGTAACGCCCATAAGGTCACCTTTGGCCATATTGCCACCCTTGAAACGGTTATCTCCCACTTTGATGTAAGGTGTTGGGTCAGGAAGCTTGCGCACATGGAAAGTGAAAGAACCCATCCTTACTGGCTTTCCTGTTGCCATACTTGAAACAGTGATGGTAACATCCTGTCCTACAGCTGACGGACGAGCAATATAGTGTCCTGCACCTGTTGGAGTAAACGAGCCGCCGGTCATTGTTGCCGATACCTTATTAAGCGGTACACCCGGTATGCTGACGGATATTGGGTTGTTGAAACCAGCATACAAGACGTTCATAAGGTCTGCCGATACTGTCGCAGATGGATCAACAACAGTGTATTTCTGTTCGAAATCACGGCGCAATATCTGACCTCCGCCGTCCTTCATCGTCATATAACCCGAAAGGGTGAAATCGCCGGTCTTGCCTGGCATGAACTCGTATGTATTGTTGCGCAGTTCCACCTTGCGGCCTCCGATATACACCTCCGGCTGCTGTGTAGTATCAATGGCAGCCATCACTATCTGTGCAGAGAACTTATCGCCGCGTATCACTGTTTTGGCATCAGGTATTACGAAGGCGTCGAGTTTGTTTACGCGTATATCCTTGATGTCGATATTGCTCACCAATGTATGCAACACCTCACCCTCAGCATAGCGTACGTCGTTCTGCAACTTTGACAGCAGAGTGACTGCTGCAGCTACAGGCATCTGCTCAAACATATATTCCTGCCAGTTCTTACCGAGAGCCTTTGCCTTTGGCGATACCTCGGTTGACAGGTTGCCTTCGATGATTTTGCGCAGACGCTCGTCTTTAAGCAATCCGATGCAACGGGTGCGATAGTCCTCTATCATCTTCTGCAACTTCGGACCTTTGCCTCTACCTGGTGACAGCATCACCTGAGATGCAGCCTCAAGGTCTTCGCGGTTTTCTATGTTGTGGATGTCGCCGTCCTTTCCGTCGGCTTCCTTAACTATCGCCACTTTCAATTCCTCAGCGAAGTTGTAGAGTTCGTCACTCATCTTCTTCACCTGCTGCGCTTTCTCATACCATTCACGCGTCTTCTGCGGATTGGCCTTCATCTGCGCATCGAAATCGGCGTATATTCCAAGGTTCTCCTTCGTAGCATTGACGGTAGAGCGGTCAAGACCCTCCGATACAATAGAGAAGCCGTTGAGCACCTCCGTGGAGACGTTCATCGCAAGCATCGCCATCAACACCACATACATGAGGTTGATCATCTTCTGACGAGGAGAAACTGGTCTTTTCTTTATTGCCATCTTATTCTGGTTGTTTGGTCGTTTAGTTCTAATGTTATAGAGAGATTACATGATATTCCCAATTTCCTGAACGACTAATTTCCTAAACCACTGTTTGCACCTGGCATATTCACTGTCATGGCCTCAATCATTCGTGTATAGATGCTGTTGAGTTCCTGTATCTTCTGTGCCATGATGCGTGTCTGCTCATTGATGGAGTCTTGTGTAGTAATCTGCTGTGATGCAGACTTAAGCTGCATCTCGTAAACACGTGCAATGCCAGTGAGTGTACGGTTGAGATTTTCCATCTCCTCGCTGTCTGTAGAGAGACGGGAAGTGAGTTGACCAACCTTCTCGAGCATCTCGTTGAGTTCAGCAAGACGCTCTATATATGCCTTTGTCACCACCTCCATCTCGGCTGCAGTCTCGCGAGACACTGCCGGTGCCGGAGTGATAATCTGGGGAGCTGAAGGCTTTGCAGAGCTCTCTGTATTGTCAGTATGTTCAGAGTATTCTGATTGTTCAGAATTGTCAGAGTGTTCAGTTTCTCCAGTAAAGCCTGAGATAACAGAAGATGGTTTCTCTGATGAACCACCAACCACTGATGAGCCACCGCCAACGACACCGCCAACAACGCCGCCAGTACTGCCACCACCGCCAATGATTATCGTTCCGTTGCCAGGAACATTGCTTGTTGCAGCAGTCTGAACAGTGCCAGATACAGATGCTCCATCTGCAGAGCCACCGCCACCTATTACTATTGTGCCGCCTGATGCACCACCGCCGATGTTGCCGCCGCCGACACTGCCGCCACCAACTATGACTGGTGCTGAACCACCACCAGAAACTGCAGGTGAAACAACCGGAGTCTCAGTTGTCGTAGCCTGTGGCTTGCCCTGTGGCTGTGAGTATGGATGCTGCTGTATTGCAGGGTTCTGCTGCACTGGCTGTGTTGCAGGTGCGCCCAATGGATTGACAGCCACGTCATCAATGACATTGTCAGACATGTGGTTGTCAAGTGCCATATCAATTGTTGACTTGTCAAACGGACGGTCGAATGCTGAGATGAAGAACACTATGACCTCAGTACCCATACCTATGAAAAGCATAAGGTTTGCACCCGGCAGGTGAGTCAGTTTAAACAGGGTTCCGAGGATTACGACTGCCGCACCCCATGAATAAGCGTAGTTCAGGAATGTCTGTCCCGGTACGCTGTCCATCCATTTCTGCAGGAAGTAGATGAAATTTATTTTGCTATATTTTGACATATACTTATTAACTATGAATATACTTTTATGCTTGAGAACAACTCAAAACCATGAACTATGAATTGTTATCACCTTTTCTTCTTTCCTTTGGCATTCATACTTGGCGAACTTGCCAGTGAACGCACGCAACGGAAGCCGATGTATGAGCGCGGCTGGTTCTGGTATTCCCATGAGCGCCATGCCGAGCGTATGTGGCTTTCAGGGTCTTTCCATGAGCCGCCACGCACCGACTTCTTCTTCATCTTATACGGGTCTTCCTTCGCTGCCTTGTATTCCAACTGAGGGTTGAGGTCGTTCATTGCCTCCACACCTGCTTCGGTGTATATTGTGGAAGTCCATTCTGCCACGTTGCCCGCCATGTCATACAGTCCATTGCTGTTGGCAGCATATAATCCCGTCTTACTCGTTATGAGGTTGCCGTCCTTAGTGTAGTTGCCACGGTCGGGCTTGAAGTTTGCAAAGAAACATCCGTCGCCGTTCTTCACGTCAGGATTCTCCCACGGGAACTCCGTGCCGTCCTTACCGCGAGCAGCATATTCCCATTCTGCCTCGGTCGGCAGACGGTAGCGTTGCACATAGCGTGCCGCACCTGACAGACCCTTCAGCAGATAGTCTGTGCGCCATGCACAGAAAGCATTTGCCTGTTCCCATGTCACGCCGACTACTGGATAGTCGTTGTATGTGGGGTTGCTGAAATAGTTGCGCAGATACATCTCATTGTCACTGTTGGTAAAGTCGTTCACCCAACAAGTGGTGTCAGGATATACATTAACTATATATGTATTCACGAAATCCCACGGACCAGACAGCGGACGGTTGATGGTCTCACGTATTATCTTGCCCTCGTCGTCAATATATGCAGTATCCTTTGAAATCATCACCACCTCGTTAGGATCGACAGTAATGTCGGTGTTAAGGTTACGTTCCTCCGGGTTTATACGGTTACGACGCAGTGCCGCCGTGGTGTAGTCATAAATCTCATAACGGTAGTTCAACTGCCTGTAGTCAAGCAGTTTCTCACCCGTCACCGGGTTAGACACGTACATACTCTCTATGGCACGCTGTTCGTCCTCGTTAGGCTTGCGTGGCAACGGCTTCTTCCAGTTTATCTGCGGCGTGATAGGATCACCGTTCTTATCCTCCGTAATCATGTACGTCTCATCACCACCGTATGCGGGGTCTGCCAGACGAGTGCGCAGGATGCTGTCACGCACCCACATTACGAACTGTCTGTATTTTGCGTTACTTACCTCTGTTTCATCCATCCAGAATCCGTCAACCGACACATCCTTTTCTGGAGTCATCTTGCCCCACAGAGAATCATTCTTGCTCTGTATGCCCATGTGCAGGAAACCACGATTCACGAGTGTCATACCGTATGGTGTCGGTTCCTGGAATCCACGTCCCGTGCTGATACCTGTAACCTCACCTCCGCGTTGCGACTGTGACAGTTTTCCTCCGAAACAACCTGTAAGGACAAGGCAGAATGCAAGCATAACACCCAGTCCTGCGCCCTTTCCAAGAGAAGGGCATAATATGTGTTTGTCTTTATTCATGTATCTTGTTTTTTCTTTTTCTTCAGTTGTATATCATAATGTCCTTGTAGTCTGATGCCGGTTCTTACCTCTCTTGCCAAGTTCTATATCGGTTTGATAGCCAACAAAAAGCTCATGAGAACCGTTTTTAATGCTTATGCCGTTTGTAAACATCTCAAAAGAGTATCCCACCACTACACCATGGAACTTACCTCCTACGAGCAATGTCGCAGAGTTTGTGGGGCTGTACCCTATACCTGCATACATCATCTGGTCGTCGTATGTATATATGACACGTCCCGTCACGTCAGCACGATATGCCACAAGGTCGCTCTGCACGAGCGCTGATGCTGCTACTTTCAGCAGAGGGTTTGGCAACTGGAATGTCATGCCACCCGTAGCATAAAACACTGCATCCACATCAAGTATGTTTGACGTACCCAGTTCTATTGTAGGATATGTCAGATGCAGAGCACTCACGCCTGCATACCAGTTCTTTCTCTGATAGAACAATCCCACGCCGAGGTCGAAGCCGTTGCCGTCCACATCACCCGTTGGAAGAACCCTGTCGCCATCTTCAGCAAATTCCGCCTTTCCGCCTTCCCATTTCTCATCGAGCAGTCCGACAGAGAATCCACCTGACAGCCATCCACCGCCCAACGGCTTACGCAAGGCATATTTCAGGTTTATGCGCTGATGCGTGAACAGACCTATCTGGTCGCTCATTATCTGTGCCCCCACTCCATGCACTTGTTTCAATGCCATAAACGGCACGTCACCCGCTATGGTGAATGTTCGAGGCGCATTCTCAAAACCAGCCAGCGACATAGCATAGGTTGCCGTCACATTCAACTGGTCCTGCTTGCCTACCGTTGCAGGGTTATACAGCGGTTGCAGGTCGAAGTAGTGGGAGAAGTATGGATCATACTGCGCCAGAGCCTTTGCTGACACCAGCGTGAGGATGACAAATAATATGACAAATCTACACTTCTTCACTTTTTAACAAACGCAAAAGGGATGGTTTTATTTCCCATCCCATTGTTTTTTTTCGCCCTGCCTCTCTTTTTTTAACAATTATTGTGCGGAAAAGAAATAAATAAATTGAAGGATTGAAGTTCTAATCACTTAGCAACTTCAATCCTTCAATCCTATGTTGGAACAAATCATTCGTGGGGAGCGTCTTCTGTGCGGAGCAGGCGAAAGTCTTCGCTATATACATCCAACTTGCCGTCGAAGCGCTGCATCGTCAGCTCGTTTGACTTGGTACCCCAGTAACCCTTGTATTTGAACGGTATGACTTCCTTGCCATCCCTGCTTACCGCTCCGAAGGTCTTGCCGTCCTTGGATACCGGCCAGGCAATGCCGCTTAGCGACAGTTTCACATAGACGAAGGGAAACAGGGTGTTGCCGTCAAGGTCTGTACTGCCGTATTTCTCGTCCTTCACACCCACAACCAGATTATCCTTGGTGTTGATGGTGGTGACATCATCATAGATGAACGGAATACGGACGCGTCCGTCGTAACCGAAGGCACCGTAATGCTCCTTGCCGTCCTTTCCCATCTCTGACATGATAATGAAATCATAGTTGGGACGGATGAAATAGATGTTCAAAAGACAGTATTTCTGCGGAATCACCGTCTCTCCCTGCTTATTGATGACGCCCCATCCATACTTGTCTTTATCGGCCACGCGGACTTTCTTGAAGACATCAGGCGTTACCGGTCCGAAACGTGGCGCCTCTGTCACCGCATACAATCCGTTGCCAATGTCGCTGTAGCCTGTATACGTTTTTTTGTTTACGGCTATGGCGGTCAGGTCCTTGAGCAACTTTGCTGGGTCACAGCTGTAGGATTTCACCGACGGGTCAACGTAACTGCTTTGTGCCGCCAGTTCCTTCTTGGCTTCCTCCAGCTGCTGTTTCATCTGGGCTGCCAACTCCGGACTGTTCTTTTCTATCTCGGCAATTTTGTCACTCAGTTCTTTCTGTACCTCCGGTATCTGCGTGTTGATATCCATCTGTGCGGATTCCTGCTGGAAGGTGCTGAAAGTATCCAGTACCTTTCTGTGTTTTACCACTGCATCTTCGGATATCATCAGATACTGTTTCAGGGTATTCTCCTTGTCGGTTCCTCCCGTCGCAACCATGTGAAGCCCGGTAACGTCCAACCAGTCATCCTGTGCAAAAGTCAATCCTCCTGCGGTAAAGAGGATCATCAAAAGAAAGCATAGTCTTTCCATCGTCGTAGATATTTTGTTCCTGTTTAATGGTGGGTTATATAAATTCTCTGAAGCATATCATACATTCATTCGAATATCACGAGTGCAAATTTACGAATTATTTTCCATTCACCAAAGAAAAGAGGAGATATTTTTTCCGACACATTTTCTACAGTATGAAAACTACGCATAACTGTGCATGCCGCCGAGGATGAAATTCACGCCAAAATATGTTGTCAGTACGGTCAAGAATGCACAGATGATATATATGTGGTAAGTGCGCGGATTGCTGAACGTCGGTACTGATGCCCTGTGCAACGGTACGGCATATACCATGAAGGTGATGAGTGCCCATGTCTCCTTCGGGTCCCACGACCAGTATGTGCCCCACGACACGTTTGCCCATACGGCTCCGAGGAAGATGCCTATGCCAAGCAGGAATACTGCTGGATAGAGCAGCAGCATGGAGAGTGCGGTGCTTCTCTCGAGTGCTGCGATGTCATTCTTGCGCAACAGCCACAGCGACTGTATGCCGAGCAGCACCTGCAGGGCAAACAGTGCGTATGCGCACATCACCGTCATGACGTGCACGGAGAGCAGTGGAGATTGCAGTACTGGCATCAGTTGGGTAATCTGCGGTGAACCGCCGGCAAGCATTGCCACGAGCAGACAGAAGGCGGCAATCAGCGTTCCGAAACCTATGATGATGGGGAATTTCCTGTGCAGCAACAATGTGATGACGAGCAGCGCCCATGCCATGAACTGCATGGTCTCGTAGCCGTTGCTGACGGGAATGTGGTTGCCCACCCACCATCTCATGGCCAGCAGTGCGGTGAGATATGCCGCGAGCACAGACACGTATGCAAGCGTGGCATGGCGGAACCATCTTCTCTGTGTGAATCTCCATGAGGCGTTTGTTGCCACACATATCAGCAGGCCCAATGTGAGTGACAGGAATACGACCCAGCGTTGCGAGTTCATCCTGTTGTATGTTATCTCCGCATTGGTGATTGCCTTGGATGGAAGGACAGAGCCAGCCATGTCTTTCTGAAACAGTTTGATTTTGGCTATAATCTCAAAGGCGCGAGGTTGCTGTCCGGTGACTATGCTCTCGGTTAGGAAGTCCATTGCCTGTTTTATGAAGAACTGCTCCTTTACGGGAATGTCTCTCGGCAACACCTGACTGCCTGGGGTGTACCAGTTTATGCTACCCTTTGTTTTATAGGGAAATATGCGCAGCATCTGTCCTTTGTAAAACATCTCCACAACGTGGAATTTCTCGTCGGCATCAAGCAAGCCTTTCCTGTCTTCCACGTTCTTGCCGCTCTGCATGTTGGCAATGGCGTCCTTCAGTTTATATTCATTGTAGTGGTCTATGAAATCACTGTATGACGCCCACTGGCCGTCAATGCCGAGCATACGCTGCACGCTGCTACTTTTTATGCGGATGATTTTCTGTTCTTCCCACGAAGAATAGTATATCATCCAACTCATAAATATCTCATCGGCACTGTAGCCGTTCCATGTTGGTTTGCCCGCAAGCTTCGTCACGAAGTCGGTGGCTACGGTGTTGACAGGACAGATGCGACTGTTATAGAGTACGTTCACAGTCCCGAAACTGTGGGCAACGTCGGCATTCACTATTTCTATGTTGGCAGCAGAAGCACTTGTACCGCAGCACAGCATCATGGCAATGCAAGTTACCTGCATAGCCTTTCTGTAAAGACTCCGCACCTCTGTCTTTCTTGACAACAGTGTGAACACCACACCAAGCAGGAACAACAGGTAACCTGTGTATGTAACGGCTATTCCAATAGGGTCGCGATACACACCAAGCGTAACACCGTTCATGTCTGAATCAAAACTTGACTGAAACAGTCGGTAACTCTCTGCTGTTCCGATGTTGTTCATGGATATTACCACGTCGTGACTCTCTCCATCCTGCTTCACAGAAACCACACTCTGATAATCCTGCGCTGCATCAGTGCCGGGGTAGTTTACCACATTGAATCTCTTCAGTGTCAAAGAAAACGGCAGCGTACTTTCCCCGTCTTTGTTATCGGTATAGCTGTTCAGTGTTTTTCCTGTGCGCAGACTCACCGTGCCACGCTCTGCCATAAGCCATGTGGTCAGTGCACCGGCGAGAATGACGACAAACGAGAAGTGAAGCAAGGCCACCGCCATGCGACGGTAGAGTTTCACCTTCACCATGTAAGCCACCGATGCAGCCGTAAGCAATGCCCACAGCACCACAAACCACCATGCACCGTATATGTTGTCAGAGACGTATGCGGTGCCACGATATTTCTCTATTATCGTAGCAAACCCTATACACACTATGAGGAGTGTGTATAGGGCGTAGATAGATTTCTTAATCACGTATCAGATTATTAAATAGACTCAATGAAATATATAACCTGCTCACGCTGTTTCTTGTTGAGGTTGCGGAACTTCACCACAGCACTGTGAGCATCGCTCGTGCCTCCCTCGCTGTTGCAGCCGTGCCACATGATGGCCTCAAGCACATTGCGTGCGCGACAGTCGTGCATGCGCTCCACGCCACTGCCGCACTTGCCAGCCAGTCCTCGTCCCCACAGCGGTGTGGTGCGGCACCAGCCGGTGCGTATGTCGTTCTTCATCCACAGACGGTGCTGCACGAAATCAGTGTATGGCCATATCTTCTGCTTCGGATAACGAGGCATGTCGCTGTCAGAGAAAAGCAGGTTAGGATCCTGTATATGGTCGTCGCCGGTCTGCCATGACGGACGGTGACATGCTGCACAGCCAATCTGGCTGAACAGTTTCTTACCTTCCTTGAAATCCTCTGTTGTGGTATTGCGTGCTGCCGGTACGGCAAGTCCGCGATGCCATATCATCAGGTTCTTGTATTGCGCCTGAGTCATCTCCGCGTCAAGGCTCTTGCTGGTGAGATAAGCATAGATGTCTTTCTCCAGGTCTCCAGTGTGCCATTCGGGATGTGACTTGGTTGGGTCCACCTTGTTGATATAGTCGGCAAAGCCAGCCTGCACCTCCGGGTCTTTCGACGATTGTGTGGCATAGTAGGTGCCGGCAAGGTCAAGGTAATGGTAGCGGCGGTCAGGACGAGTCACGTTGGTGATGTTCCAGATGGCATTGGCTCCGGCAGCGTCGAGTATAGGACCGCGCGACAATGCGTAGGTATAGCGGCGCACATACTTCGTGCCGTTGCCCTGCAAAGAGTTGCTGTAGTAACTGTTCCATGTATTTGTTGACTGGTTCCACATGGCAGGGTTAAGCGCATCGGTCTTGCCTATGCTGTTGAAAAATTCGCTTTCCTTCACCCACTGCTTTGTGATGGAGTCGTCGGGGATGGCGTCGGTAAGTCCAGTGCCGTAGATACCGATGGTTGACTCAAGCAGCACTCCTATCTCGTTGTTGTATTGTTCCTCGGTCAATGTCACGTCGGTACCGCCGCGCGACACCACGACAGGAGCGTAGAATGCACTGTAGGCAATCTTCACCTCAGGATAGATGAGCGAGTATGTCTCGCCGTCAGGGAACTGGTTGCCCCATTCGTCGGTGTATTCATTCCATGCTATGCTCACCTTGCTCTCGTCAATAGGAGCCTTGAACGGCTTTACGGCACCCGTCTGGGGCATACCTGCCACGGAGCGCACGTAAGCGTTTGTCGTCTTGTCGTAAATCACAAGCAGATAGCCGTTGCGGTGTGTGTCGGCCTTGTACGATGTCTGTCGCGCACCGTGTCCGTAACCAGGATGGCAATAGAGGCATCCGCGGCGCACATAGACGGGACCCAATCCGTGGAAAGCACCCTCGGTGTTGGTGTTGTAGTCTTTCTCGAAAAGATACTCGCCCTCGTTGAAGGCTGTCATCATGTTGGCATTCTCAACCGCCTTGGAAGGTTGCTTGAAGGCAGTGGATGCGTTGACGCTGGTGGTGCCGAGCAGACCGCCGGCATAGTAATCTTCTGGGTAGTCGGTGTTCGTTGGGTCGCCAATATCCCATGAAACGGGTTCATCTGCATCGGATGAAGAACATCCGGTGCAGATGGCTGCGCCCATAAGAACAATACCGAAAATCGATAGTTTGTTCATAATGTGTATGTTTTTGTTTTCTTTATTTATTTGGTCTTGATATCCAGAATTGACTGATAGAGTTTGTAAGCGTTATCGGCAAGTGTGCGATATGTCAGAAGGATGACATTGTCAACATAGTTTGCGTTGATAACCTTGCACTGTGCCTCGACAGTAGCATTTCCTGCATAACCGCTCAATGTAGTCTTCAAAGCCTCAAGAGCATCATCAAGTTCACCGAGAGCATCGATGGCAGCACCGCAAGAAGAATCAGAGTAGTACAGTGCGAAAGGCTTCTTCATGGCATCAATCTTAGCCAGAGCATTGTCAAGCTTTGACTGTACGGCCTCTGCTTGCGACTTCAGTGTACTGTTGTTGCTGTTCAGACAGAAATAGATGAGCGACTTCGCGTTAGGAGTTGTTGCACCCACACCACCGTAGAGAGCGTTCTTACAGCTGATGATGTTGTCGTAGAAGTCGATGATTGAGTTGTAAGCGTATGGAGACTCAATGTATGTAGCATCCTCGCCAGTGTATGGCAGACCGATTTTTGAGTCGCCCACCTCGCCGATGATGTCCTGACATCCGGCAATGATTTCTATTGTAGCATCGAGAGCTGTCTCCCAGTCACCTGTGCCAGGGTTCTTGAATGCCTTGCCGAAGTTTGTGAAGGCGTCAAGTTCCTCAGTCTGCTCGTCGTCATCGTTTACGCCATAGTGCGTGCTGATATAGTTGAGTGCGATGTTGTGGCGGTCAACGTTACTCTCCTGCGAGTCCCATGCAGCCTCGAGGGTTGCCGTTGCGTTGTAGAGGTCTTTTGCCACTGCGCACACATACTTATATTCAAGGTCTGTAATCTGGCTGATGTTGCGTGGCTTTCCCTCGCGGAAGAGCACGTACTCTATGCCGTGGTAACCAAGGATACCCACGCTGGCAGTCTTTATCTGGTTGTCAATGTCATTCATGAACGTGTTGTCGCGCAGCACCTGAGACAAGGCAGCAGCATCTACCGGCCAAGTGTCGGTGTGTGGGTCAATAGAATAAACGTCGGCAGCACCGAAGAGGAAAGCCTCAGTGTTCTCCCAGTTTGCGCGTGCAGTCTTCCAGTCTGCACATGCCTGGTCGAGGGCAGCCTGTGTTCCAGCCACAGTAGAGGTGTTTACATCATCGTCATCAGAGCAGGAAGCAAATCCTGCCACAACTACGGCAGCCATGGCTGCCATTTTTGAAAGATTCTTGATTGTCATTGTTTTATTTTTTTTCGTTATATCGTTATGTCGTTATGTCGCCATCTCGTTATTTCGTTATAACGTTATTTCGTTATAACGGCTTTTTTTCAGAGAAACCATCCGCAATATGTCACGCTCAGGCTGAGGCTTGGCTCATTGTTGTAAGGCTGTATATAGAGCGGACTGTCGGAAGTCAATCCGTTGTTGTTGGGTTTCTTGAAGAAACGGTATGAATACTCACCCTTGAATGTCACCTCCTTGATTGGCGAATAGTTCACACCGAAGGCACAGCGGTATTTCTTTGTGTATTTATACAATGACTTGTAAGTGCCAGATGCCATGCTGTTGTAATGTTCGAAGCGCCCGAACACATAGAACTTCTCATCCTTCTGGCGCAGTTTCTGTATCTGAGAGAATACATTGTAGCCTGCCTCTATGGCATACGCCACAGCATGACTGCCTATGTTGGTATAGTGGTGCGGATTACCGTCCTGGTATTTGTGGTGGGTCCAGTTTGCCTGGTTGTATGAGGAAATGGCATCGGCATCAGCAAAGTGGGCGAAGTCCACATTGCCTCTTACGATCCAATTCCAGCGCTTCAGACTAAAGTCAAGGGCAATGATACCGAGTGCACCCGTAACGTCGTCATACTTCTTGCCGGGTGTGCGCAGTGTATTGCGGAATGTATAGCCGTAATAACCACTGAGTCCGATGCGCAGGCCTTTTATAGAGTAGTTGTCTACGCGGAAAGCACCTGCATAGTTGTTGGCAATTTTGAACTCATACGGACTCGTAGCACCATAGTGTACGAAATTCTCTGCTGTGAAACTCTCTGAGTTCAGACCTGAAAGCAGCTGCACCTCGTAGCGCCAGTCCTTCAAGCGTCCCCACAGCGACACGCCCACCTGATGCCATGTGTTGGGCATTATCGTGGACTCGCCCTCCGGACGGTAACAGGTGAAGAAGTTCACTGGCTCGTGGTAGGCATTCGAGTAACCCACCGGAACGATTATCTCGCCAGCCTTCACATTGAACTTGCCTCCCCAGAACTCTTTGTTTATCCAGAACTGCTCAAGGTTTACCTCGCCGCCTTTCTCTACCTCTGCCTCATATTCTCCAGCCTCCTCTGCCTCAATCTCCACGGCAGTGCCGTTGCCTCCGTGCTCGAACTCAATTTCTGTACCCATCGTCCAGCCCTTGCCGAAGTCATACCCTATGTTAAGGCACACATGCGGCAGGTCGAAACGTCCGTGACTTGCATCGTTCTTATAGTTCTCGGGATATTTATAGCGATTAAAACTCTGGCTGTAAAAGTTGCGTGTCATCACGGCCTCGCCGTAGCCACCAATGCTAAGGCGCGATAGAGCTGTTTCCTTATTGTCTGTTCCCTGTGCCGCCATACTAAGCGATATTGCCGTGGCAATCATGGCGGTTACCAATCTTTTTCTTGTCATATCTTCGTTTATTCTGATACTTAATATTTTGCAAGTGCAAAATTACTGCTTTTCGGGAATGTGGACAATACCTTGAAATTATGATTTTCAACCATAAAAAGACCTGACATACTACAAAAAAACAACTGCAATACTCACTTTTGAGTATTGCAGTTGCCTAAGAGTATTTTTCAAGACCTATAGCTCATTTTGCAGGATGGAATAGTCTTCAAAGGCTGATGAATACAGGTATTTTGAGCGATTCAAACGTTTCAGCACCAAAATTGACGTTCAAAAATGCTCAATAGCTCATTTTGCAGGATGGAACACACTC
>JAEEHW010000130.1 GCA_016281055.1 Prevotella sp. | reverse complement strand
TCAGGAGCACAGTTATCATCGCCACCTGTGCCACTTTCATTACGTTGCCATGCGAAGTATCCGTCCCAGTCGCCCCCTTTATGCCACATGTGGTTCTTTGCCCAGTTCCACAGTTTGTCAAACTCCTCTCTGTGGTCTGTCTGAACGGCAATCATCATGCCGTATGACATGCCTTCGGAGCGCACGTCACAGTTGTTTATGTCCTTTATATAAGCCTCGGTGCCTTTGTCATAATACACCTTGGAGTTGTTGTCTCCCTTAAAATAGTGGTTCCACAGTTGGTCGAGCTTCGCCTGTATCTCTTCGTCGGACTTCCCAAGATATGTCTTGAACGGGCTGGTATAGTTGCCGGTATAGAAGGCTCCCGAATGGTTTTCTATCTCTATCGTCGGTCCATAGTAGCCTCCGTTCCTGTCATAGTACGACGTGCTGTCGTATGGCAGCCATTTATTATATCGGAAAGCATAATATTTGCGGTGATTATTGTAGAGGGTATATAATCCGTCGCTGTTTCTGCGCAGTATTGTCCATCCCTTCTGCATGGCGGCTTTCACCTGTGCATCGTCAATCAGGCCTTGCCCTTCCTCTTCTTCTGGTAGCAGTCCTCCTGAAGACGTAGCCGGAAGGTTTGCAATTATGGCATCCATCCCACTATGGTCTATATTATTGCCATAGCAGAAAAGCGTAGTTAATTTTTCATTACCTGACAGGTCTATCGATGTAAGATTGTTTTTCTGGCAATACAGAATTTCCAGATTTGTGAAATACTCTATGCCTTTCAATGTGTTTATATTCTTGCTATGAAGATCAAGCGTTGTCACATGTAAAATACTATCCACCGACATGCAAGTATTCTCGTCGTCTGGGGAAGTCTGCATGCCTGACAGGCTTTTGCGGAAATTCTCATCTGGAAAATTGTTTTCATCAACGAACAGGTATGCCTTCACATCTACTCCCTGTTCTTTCAATGCGGCAGCAAGTCCTTCTGCTTTTTCCCTTGTTGTCTTAACATCAAACATCCAGTGTGTTGCTTGCGTCTGCAAACGTTCTTTTGCATCCTTCATTCCCAGCCCAGTATATTGACTTACCTGGCTGACCATTGCTGCAGTTACAGTTTCCACGTTCTT
Organism: Prevotella sp.; assembly: GCA_016281055.1. GTDB lineage: Bacteria > Bacteroidota > Bacteroidia > Bacteroidales > Bacteroidaceae > Prevotella. The sequence goes on along the minus strand of JAEEHW010000130.1, from coordinate 7,977 downwards.
TGCAAGCCACACATTATAACAGGCTTCGTCAGCCCTTGCCCCCATGACAATCACAAGCATCAGCATGAATGTCATTAGTAGTCTTTTTTTCATATTTGTATTTGTATTGATTTTTCTTGAATTTGAACGACTCAATTTTATGTTTATTTTATCTTTTCCATCAACCGTCCGAACTGTCGTTGCAGTGTATCTGAGGGAAACAGTCGGTATTCAAACATCGTGAAACGTGCATAATATGCTACTGCACGCATGGTCCTGCGCCATGATGCTGCCATATCGTAATAGCCTTTGGACTGCGCCGTACCTTGACCAAGATTTGCTGAGTCTGTTATGTATCTCAGGTTGCGTCCTTGCGAATGGCGCGCCTTGCGCTTGTTCCACAACGGGAACTGTGCCTCAGGCAGCCCCAACTGCCACACAAGCACTCCGCCCAATACTTGCCATGCATCGAGAATCTTGAAACGCTGCAGGTATTCTCTCAGACGTTGTTCGTCTATCTGCTCTGCACGCAGATACAATAGCCAGTCAACAAACTGGCGGTACCCTACCCCCTCGTATCTCAGGTGTTTCAGCAAGTGTTCAAACAGATATACCGCTCCCCACTCTGTCCCTGGTGTCTTGACGGCAACCCCATCAATGTTGACAATGCGGTGTGGACCCTGCATCATTCTTTCATGCATCCACTGGTTATAATCCTCACAGATGCTCTGTATGGCGGTGTCTGCGGCTTTATAGTGTATCTCAAACTCTACCCCTCGCATCCACTGTGGCGACTGCACTTCCGCCGTACCGTGTATATTGTCAGGAGTGGCATACACGTCGTCTGCCTTCACTCCACAATATTCATTTATCATGCGCATGGCCTTCGTATAATTGTCAGTACCTACATAAAGGTCTATGTCGCCTATGCTGCGCATGTTTTTCATGGGATACATGTCTGACAACGCCTGTCCCTTGAGTAGTACGCAGTCAATATTTTCATTCTCAAGCCTGCATACGATTTCGCTTATAGCCTTGTCGTGTTTGTAATGCTCGCACACCAGACTGCCCACATACCGACGTATGCGCTGACATATTTCCTCCTGCGGCCGCATGTGTTTAGGCAGTGACATTATAGTGTCAGCAGCAATTCCGAGCATGGCATGCACCTCAAGGCTGTCCACTATCTCTGTCCACTGTGTCGCTCCGTCAAACAGTGTTTCGTCCGGCTGTCGCTGCCACACTGCGGACTGTATCAGTTCAAAGAATTGCTTCTCACTTTTCCTGTTCATCTATCCAGCCCTCCTTGACATATTCATGCATCATATCCTCAACGACGACAGTCAGTGTCTCAAGACTTTCATCATATTCCTGATGCAGTCTCTGTGCTATCTCCGCTATAGTGCGTGGCTCACGCAACATTTCTGCCACACACACGGCAGTTTCGTTAAGCCTTAACATCTCACCGAAACGGAATGTGTCCTCGCCTACCGTCACCCCGATATACTCCTCTCCCAATTTCTGGAAGCGTATATTATATTTCAGGGCATACACCTTCATCTTATCTTCTTGCCGTCGGCTTTGTAGTTTCCTATGACAATGCCCTTGCCATCCCCACTCATGTACTTGAACGGCTTAGCAGAGCGCTCAGCATTGTCCACTTGGTCTATCGCCGTGGTCACCCTTGACACGCTGACAGACACCATATAAAGATAGCAATCGCTCTTGTCTCTTGAAAAGCGCAGCGTGGTGCAACCGTCGGCTTCATCGGGTACAGTAAACACATTGGTGTTTGGCTCGAAGGATATGTATGTCAAAGACTCTGTTGACGACTCGTCTGCATGCAACCCATACGCTGCCTTACTGTTGCCTACGCCTCCGCTAATGCTTGTCTCCGTAAGCAGTCCGAGGTTGTTCCATTGACTGTTGTCTGTTATCGTTGTGCCGTTTCCAAACTGCATATACAGTGAGGCATCGGCATCGGTAGTCGTGGTGTTGCGCATGGCGGTGATACTTATCTCGTCGCCAGCCTGGAATGTCTGCCCGTCAGCGAGGCTTACCTCCATGTATGTGGCAGCCATCGTCGGAGTGCCGTCGTTGATATTCTCTGCCTTGCCCGTAAGCATGATGACATAATACCCACTGCACTCTACATTGATACGGTTTACCCTCGAACCATACTGCGTCACCGTGCCTCCCGTCTGTGTCACCGTGCCGTTGTCCGATTTCCACGAATACACTGTAACCGGCTCTGCCTTTGCGACAGACACCACCGCAGCAAGAATCAACGTCAATAACAAACTTCTCATCTTCATACCTCCTTTGCCTTTGACATCTTACGCCAATAGAAGTAAAAGAACAGGGTTATAAACACCCACACTGTCGTCTCCAGCACATTATACAGAGACGGCCACACCTTGTATGACACCAAAGGCCACAAGTAAACCAAACTGACAACAAGTCGCAAAGCACTTGCCAGCATTGTAAAGAAAGTTATTGTTTTCATCTTTTTAATATATTTCTCCATAATTGCTGCCGTTCCCTGGTAATTAGAGAAAAAGACAAAGATTGACAGCCATGATATTGTATAAACTACTTGTCTGAAGAGGTAATAATTCTGTCCTGGTGCATCTTTATACGACAGGCATATCATAAACACCCTCAATGCCAGCAGCGCAAGCAACAGGAACATCAGCCATTCCTTAATCTTTTGTAATTTTTTATTCATCGTTTCAATTTCCTCTTATATTTTTACGACTGCAAAGGTACGAACTTTTTACGAAATGGCAAAATTATAACAAAAAAATTGAAGGATTGAAGTTGCCATACAGCAAGATCTTCAATCCTTCAATTTTTCAATTTATATTTCTCGCACTGAGCGAAGACATTCTTTATGGGAAAACAGCACGGACAGGCTCGCCAACTTCACGAGAACCGCTGCAACACCAAGATGAACCATTGAAAAACATATTATATGCATAATGCGTCATATCACTATCTTCTATATCACCTAATGATGCCCCCCAATAATCACACATTTCACCAACACCTAAACAATTACTTTCTTTACGATAACCTCCCGCAGGAAGGAATATGTGATTATCATTGTTTATGTTGTAACTAGCTGTCGGAGTAACATTACCTCTAATATTTTTCTTTCCCTTATCATAATCAGACTTAGCCTTATAGACTATTAGACCTTTTACATTCGAATCATTATAGTTATTTGTCCATACCCAATAGCAGCCGCTTTTGAGTTCCTCAAACTCTGCAGCCGTAGGCATGCGCCAGATACCGCCCCAATTCCTACGAGCAGCATCATCAGTAAGTTCAAGAACGGTCTTGTCGTCAACAATGCCTTTACTGCTGTTAGTGTTGTATTTTGTCAATTTTTCATATGAACCTTCACACCACTTATATGTTGACCAGAAAAATGCAGTCTTACCGCTGTTATAGCCTTCCGTCTCGCCCCATGCGAAGTAGTCGCCGTATTCAGTTGGAGCAGTTGCACCAACATTGCAGGTTGCCCACTTCACGTTCAGACCGAGGTCAACGTACTCGTGGGTGGTGCGTGTCCAGCCGGCAGCCGTTGCGCTTTCTGCCACCGTACCCATGTTTACTACATTGTGACGGGAGAATACGTTTTCACCAATCTCATCGCTATATGAACGTACCATCGTGGTAACCTCACTGTTTTCTTCGTCAACTGAGGTGCAACTCATGGTGAAGCCTCCAGAAAGTTCGCCTGGCAGGATGGCGATGAGATATGTGCCGGCGGCTATCTTTGTTTCGCCTGCCGCCGGTACGAGGCTCACCTCGCTCACAGGAGACTGTGAACCTGAGAACATCCCGGTAACCAAGCCTTCAGTATTCACTGTAACCCTGAACTCTCCAGCGATGTTTTCGCCACCGTTGGCGGTGAAGGTTATTTTGTCGTAAGGCTCAGTAGTCGTTACCTTCACGAAGGCGCAGACGTGCTTGAACTCACCAAGGGTCAGGTCTTTGGTCTCATCCTCTATACCATCGGCATCGTCATTGCGGGCTATCATGATGGCTGCCTGTGGGTCAAAGCCACCCGGAGTGGCAACCTGTTCCTCAGGTAGCACAAGGCCGGTGAGGTAATAATCAGGAATCGGGAAGCCGGGAATTATGCCATCGGGTTCTTGAGCTCCCGCCTGAGGATTGGCTGGATATAAGGAGACATATCTCTTCTTTTCCGTATTAGTAATGGTACCCACAAACTCGCCTATGGTTTTAACTGTCTCACCACCTATCTTTGCATATCTGGCAAATTCAAAGGTACAGTTGGTTCCTCCTCCGTCGAACACGGTGATGGCATCACCTGGCTGCCATATCACTTTGGTATTGTCGTCGGCGTCAATGGCGGTACGCGTGGCACTGCTCTCCTGACTGGCAGTGAAGGTTACTTTATACGCTCCCTTTACTGGTGACTGGGCGTCTGTCAGTTCTATATCGTTGCCACAGGAGGCAAGGGTGAGCATGGCACACATGGCTGCCATGCCTCTATATGACTTAAATTGATTCTTTTTCATTGTCCAATAATATTTATCTCTAATTTAATGGAAAATTCGTGTTCATTTTATGGAAATTCATGTTTAAAAAAGAACATATATTATCACGGATTTCACATAAATTATTCATGAATTAGTCATTAATTCTTAATATACCGTTTAATCAATTGTTTATTGTCCGCACTATCCACCGAGGTTACCGTTGTTCCAGTCGAAATTACCTGGGGTAAGTGGTTCGGTCGAGAACTGGTTAGTACCGTTAGGATTGTTTGGGTTGGTTTCTTCATTGCCACTGCTTGCCAGGATATTCTGGCATTCAAAGGCTGTTAATCGCGCCTCAGGGCGCACGAAAGTCTTTTTCTTCATTTTGTTGGTTATGTTTAAATTACGTAATTCTTACACAAATGCGTACAAAAAAAGGTGCACGATCGCAAAAAGCATGGTACACTTTATTTTATTTTTGCAAAATTACATTTTTTTTCTGAAACCACAAAGAAAATATCATTTTATTTCAATACAAGCACTAAAACATGGTCTGCAAACATATATCATGCGTTTCAATTTTTCAATCCTTCAATTTTCCAATTCTTCAATTCTTCAATCCTTCAATTTTTCAATCCTTCAATTCTTCAATCCTTCAATTCTTCAATCCTTCAATTCTTCAATCCTTCAATTCTTCAATCCTTCAATTTTTCTTTTTCTCCACTCCCAAGAAAACTCATTTTAAGCGAGTATTTCGAGGGCGTTGGACAAGGAGTCCAGAAAAGGGGGAGAATCGTGTAGAGGGGCCTTAAAACGCTTTTTTAAATCCATAATGCGTTATTTTTAATGCACAATGCACAATGCATAATGCATAATTATGCCATGCGGAATAATAAATGCGAACCATACGCAATAATTGTGCATCATGCATTGTGCATTGTGCATTATAAAGGCTGCAAAAGCAGCCATATTACACTGCAATAGCAATGGTATTACATGGTAAAAGCTATCCTTTTACAATGCAATATGATAGCTTTTACACCGCGTTAAGAAAACTTTACATTTTTAACATTTGCCTAAATGTCGGATTTCAGTCTGTCGCCAATATTCTAAAAACAAATCCCATCCAATTTTTATTGAAGCGAATCGACCGAATTTTCACGAATATACTGTCCACACATTTTATGATTCGTGTGGATTCGAGTTATTCGTGTTCGATATCTTTTTCCCACAGATAGCACAAATTTTCGTTGATGTATTCGTATAATTCGTAGTACAAAAAACATTCGTAGTATCAAGAAAATAGTGAAAAGTGAATAATACAGGTTACGTTTAGACTTGTCATCAAGTCTGTGTCATCAACGTATTTTTCACTTTTCACTATTCATTATTCACTCTGAGCGTAGCGAAGCAATGCCTTACGGGATGACCGGTCGCACCGAACAGCCATAGCACCGTGGAGAAATGCCACCCCAGGCCATCATCGTAGCTTTTTGGGGGTCATTTCTGAACCATATACCATAAACGTCTTGCCCATAACCTTTGGATGTATAGTAATTGCCTTGTATACCTACTTCCCACAGGCCATCGGACGCAACCATAACACCAGCAGCAGGAAGGAAAATGTGGGTATCTGATGCTGTAGTATAGTATTCCGAAGGGTTGTCACCACCGTTGGGAAATTTCATCTTACCCTTATCGTTGTTATTCTTGACCTTATAGAATATGAAACCCTTGACATTGGTATTTTTGTAGTTGTTTGTCCACTCGCAATAGCAGTTGGCATACAATTCTTGCCGATTCTCATCAGTTGGCATGCGCCATGCGCCACCCCAGTTTACATGAGCAGCATCGTCGTTTAGTTCGAGTTGTTTTTTGTTGTCAACTACACCGTATTCGCTGGTGTCGTTGTATTTAGTCAAGCTTTTATCTGTGCCATTACACCATTTGTAGGTTGTCCAATCGTAGTAATTCTTTTTGTTGGTTTCGCCCCATGCGAAGTAGTCACCATACTCCCATGGATTATTCGCACCAATATTGCATGTTGCCCATTTGACAGACAAACCGAGGTCAACATACTCATGGCCGTTGGCAGGGTCAGCATACGAATTATCATCCATATCCGCACCACCACACGACGTCAACATAACCATGCTCATTATGCCCATGAACATCATCAGAGTAGATAAAACATTGTTTTTCTTCTTCATAATTCTTTTCATTTTTTTATCAAAATATCCATCTATACCGTATTGACAAAATACGCATAACGCTGAAAACGCAAACCGTCCCCGTACACAGAGCATCAGCGCTCCGTATGCGGACGGATTATTATGTCAGCATACCATTCATCACTTCTTAGCCAACAGGTCACGAATTTCCGTCAGCAGTTTCTCCTCTGCAGATGGCTCTGCCGGAGCTTCTTCTGCTGCCTCTTCCTTTTTCTTGCGACTAACCTTGTTGACAGCCTTTATCATCAGGAAAATACACAGTGCGATGATGAGGAAATCAAGTATATTCTGAACAAACTGACCATAAGCCAGCACAGCAGCGCCTGCCTTCTTGGCTTCAGCAAGAGTCTTGTAACTGCCCTCGCCCAGGTTAATGAACAGGTCAACGAAACTTACGCCACCAGTAGCCTTTGAGATAAGAGGCATGATGACATCCTCCACCAAACTGGTGACAATCTTACCGAAAGCACCGCCGATGATTACACCGATTGCCATGTCCATCACGTTGCCGCGCATGGCAAACTCCTTGAATTCAGAAAAAAATTTGCTCATAATAATAATGTGTATATTGTTAAATTGAAATGTGCAAATAGCAATTTGACTACAAAATTACAAACTTTTTATCTAAATAAAGCATTTTAATTATTTTTTTTTGCAAATAGACTGATAATTGAAAAAAAAATAGTAATTTTGCAACCAAATTTGTACCAGGATACATTTTTTATCTAATTTATAAATTAAAAACAAAAATGACAAAAGTAGCTATTAACGGTTTCGGCCGCATCGGTCGTCTCGCTTTCCGTCAGATGTTTGAGGCTGAGGGTTACGAGGTAATTGCAATCAACGATCTTACAAGCCCAAAGATGCTTGCTCACCTTCTTAAGTATGACACCGCTCAGGGTGGTTTCGCTGGCAAGTTCGGCGAGGGTAAGCACACTGTAGAGGCTGGTGAGGACTACATCGTAGTTGATGGTAAGAAGATCACTATCTACGCTAAGCCAAACGCAGCTGAGCTGCCATGGGGTGAGCTCGGTGTTGACGTAGTTCTCGAGTGCACAGGTTTCTACACTTCTAAGGAGAAGGCTTCTGCCCACATCCAGGCTGGCGCAAAGAAGGTTGTTATCTCTGCTCCTGCAGGCAATGACCTCCCAACCATCGCTTACAACGTTAACCACCAGACTCTGACTCCAGCTGACACACGTATCTCTGCTGCTCCTTGCACACCGACCTGTCTCGCCCCTCTGGCTGCTGCC
>JAEEHW010000129.1 GCA_016281055.1 Prevotella sp. | reverse complement strand
TTCCTCTTACCCGACACCGGACATCATGAAAAATGTACCTGTGTCAAGCTTCTCGTACTACTACGTTTCTGTTTTATGTAAGTCTTGTCAAAAATCGCTTTTTCCGCTCTCTTCCTACGGCGGCGGTTCCTCAAAGCCTGCCGGCCAAGGTGCTGCCGTTTTTCGGAAAGCGAGTGCAAAGGTACACACTTTTCACGACATGGGCAAGGGTTTTGGGAAAAAACTTTCATTTTTACGTGCGAAATTGATTAGGGTCAAGCAAAATACTAAAGGGGGCATATTAATAAGGTGTAGGGGGTGGCAGAGTCATGGTGAGAGGCGGGAAACAGCGGCGAAAAACGCGGGAAAAGCCGAATGTTGCGCAGGAGTTTCTTCCCGTTTTTTCAACCGCTTGTTTTCCAAGGTGTTGCAGGGGGCAATGTAAAAGCTATCGTATTACAGTGTAATATGATAGCTTTTACATGGTAATACGATAGCTTTTACAGTGTAATATGGCACATATTGCAGAGCCATGCGAAACACTGCTGTTTTGATATGGGATTATCGGGACAATTTATAATACTCCGTCGCCCCCAACAAGAAGCAGCCAAGACCATAATCGTCAAAGTCTGGCTCACGATTATATGTACACGGTTGCGAAGAAGCAGGACGGTCTCCTGACCCCTGCACATAACCGAGGAAGCCATCACGATGAACGCATGAAGCACATGCATTCCATGCCTTGTCAGCCGCCATACGATACTGCTTTCCCTTTATGACCTTATTATTCAAGCCCCATGACAAGCCATACAAGAAAAGAGACGTGCCAGACAGTTCCGGACCAGCGAAATCCTGTGATGCGAGGCTTGCATTCCAGAATCCGTCCTCTCGCTGCAATGCGAGCAAAGCCTTTGTCATGGCGAGATAATCCTTTTTCAATTCCTTATAGTAAGCATCTTTCTGCGACAAAGTGGCCATCACCCTCACAAGGGCAGCATAGACCCATCCATTGCCACGGCTCCAATAACAATTCTTGCCATCGCTCTCCTTATAAGGGGCAACGAAATTCTTATCACGCCACCACAATCCTTCCGGTTCATTGAAGAGTCCTCCGCCACACTCATTGCGAGTCCAGCGATAGGAACGCATGGCATAATCGATATATTTCTTGTCACCCGAAATCTGTGTCAGCATTGCGTAAGCCGGCATAGCCATCTGTATGGCATCTATCCAGAACCAACGTTCCACACTGCCGTCGGCAATCTGGTTGTCAAAGGTTTCACGCATCTTCTCTATCTTATCATTGCCTCCTACCATCTGGTAGCGCATGAAGTATGTCTGGCCACAGCACTGGTGATCGGCATCCACCGTCGTCAAACGGCCGCTGTATGGTCCCCACTTGTGGAACTCGCCCCAACGGTCAACGTAATCCATGTAACGCTGTTGCGGTTCTATCTCATTGAGAGCCATCAACCCTTCGTAATATACGCCACGGGTCCACAGATTGCTGGGGCGCAACTTCTTCGCATTGGTAGGAGTCGAAGGGTCGCTCCACTTGGCCATAAAATAATCGTTGGCACGTTTAGCCAATTCTATAGGTGACTGTGCATTCACATTGCCGGCAGCCACGATGAAAAACATCACCGAGAAAAAAAATGAATGGTAAATTCTAGTTAGCATATTCTATATATTATATAATGTGGAGTGCAAATTTACGCAAAAAAATGCAAACGGCAAAGAAAAGACCTCATTTTTATGTAAACCCACGGCAACTTTCTTGTGAGGTTTGCAAAAAATTAGTAATTTTGCACAGATATAACAAAAACAAAAACACAATGTACGAAAAAATATATGACATTCTGAGAAACGAATGCAACATGCAGGTTACCACCGACAGCCGCGACTGTCCCAAGGGCAGCATGTTCTTTGCACTGAAGGGTGAAACATTCAATGGTAACCAATATGCCGGTGCTGCCCTTGAGAAAGGATGCAGTTACGCTGTTGTTGACGAAGCAGAATATGCCGTCAACGAACGCTGCATACTTGTGCCCGACGTCCTTACGGCATTACAGGACGTGGCACGCGAACACCGCCGTGCTATGGGGACGAAGATAATAGGCGTGACAGGAACCAACGGCAAAACTACGACAAAGGAACTCATTGCCACCGTACTTGCAAAGAAATACAACGTACTCTATACCCAAGGCAATTTCAACAACCACATTGGTGTGCCAAAAACACTGTTGCGCCTTACAAAGGAGCACGAGATAGCAGTCATCGAAATGGGTGCCAACCATCCCGGTGAGATAAAGACACTCGTAAACATTGTGGAACCAGACTGCGGAATAATAACGAACGTAGGCAAAGCACACCTTGAGGGTTTCGGCTCGTTTGAGGGTGTGATAAGGACCAAAGGCGAACTATATGACAACCTACGTCAAAAGGGTGACAGCGTAGTTTTCATTGACGCCGACAACAAGCACCTTGCAGGCATAGCCAATGGTTTGAAGTTAGTAAAGTATGGCGTTGAGAGTACAGACAGTGACATACTTGTCAAAGGTGAAGTGACCGCATGCAATCCTTTCCTAGACTTCCATTGGAACGGTGGTAACGTGCAGACACATCTCATCGGTGCATACAACATATACAATATGCTTGCTGCAGCAACGATAGGACTACATTTCGGAGTAAGCGAAGAGCAGATAAACGACGCTTTACAGGGCTACATACCGAGCAACAACCGCTCACAACTCACCATAACGGAAAAGAACAAGCTCATCGTTGACACATACAACGCTAACCCCACCTCTATGATGGCAGCACTGAAGAACTTCACTTTGATGTCTGTATCACCCAAGATGGCGATACTTGGCGACATGCGTGAACTGGGCAGCGTGAGCGATGAAGAACATCAAAAGGTTGTGGACTATCTCAAAGCTGAGCATATAGACGATGTATGGCTCGTGGGAACAGAGTTTGGCAAGACCAAATGCAACTACCGCAAATTTGCCGACGTGAACGCGGTAAAGGAAGAAATAGCATCAAACCCCATCAACAATAAATATATCTTAATAAAAGGTTCAAACGGCACACGACTGTTTGAATTACCTTCATTGCTCTAAAAATATGGGCAAAACCATACTGACGATAACGGGCAGCGACGGCACCGGCGGTTCCGGAGTGCAGGCAGACATCCAGCTCATTCATAAACTGGGTGGCACTGCGGCATCGGCCATAACCTCCATAACAGTACAGAACACACTGGGTATTCAGGAATTCCACGACCTACCCGCCACTGTAGTGCGCAAACAGGTAGAGGCTATCATCAACGACCTGCAGCCGCAAATCATCAAGATAGGTCTGCTGCGCCGCACCGATGTTGTAGAAATGCTGGCAGACGTACTACGCAAGCACCAGCCACGACACATCATCTATGCACCCGTGATGACATCCACACATGGTGACCATCTCGTTTCAGAGGATGTATATAAAGCCATCGAGCGTTTACTGATCCCCTTGTGCACAGTCGTATTGTCACCATCAGACCTGCCAGAAGGTCCCCGCCGTCACGGTCATGCCAACCAACTAAGTTCAGCACTTGCCTACTACCTGAGCCTTGGCGAGACTGTTACAGATGCCATGCTACACGCACAAACCATTCTGAAGCAACTGCCAGCCGACTATGCAGAGGGAAACAGCCGTAGCGAGGAATTATACAACCAATTCCTCACCACAGTGGAACGTTATTTCAACCGATATGCCGACGTGGCTTTCTATGCCGAGCAACTCAATGTAAGCCCGCGCTACCTCGGTCAGGTGACACGCCGCATATCCAACCGCTCACCAAAAACAATCATAGACGACCGCATAGTCAGCGAAATTACATCCCTACTAACCTCAACCAACAACCCACTCAAGGAAATAGCACAAAGCCTCGGATTCTCATCACAGGCACACCTCTCACGTTTCTTTAAAAAACACAAAGGACTTTCACCAACAGAATACCAGCGCGAGAAGAAATAGTCACATCCTCGTTTTATCCATATTGCAGTTTTCTTTTACATGATGAGAACATCATTTTGTCATGTTGGGATTTATTGTTTCCTTTGCAGTCGAAAAAATCAGCAAGAAACATAAATTCAAAAAAAACAAACACAAAATCATGGCAAACGAAAGACAAGAACTCAACCGCCAACTGGCTCAGATGCTGAAAGGCGGAGTAATCATGGACGTGACAACACCCGAACAGGCTCGCATAGCAGAAGAAGCAGGTGCATGCGCAGTCATGGCACTGGAAAGAATCCCTGCCGACATCCGCGCAGCCGGTGGTGTGTCAAGAATGAGCGACCCGAAGATGATTCGCGGTATTCAAGAGGCGGTAAGCATACCAGTGATGGCGAAATGCCGCATCGGCCACATTGCAGAGGCTCAGATCCTGCAAGCCATCGAGATTGACTACATCGACGAGAGCGAGGTACTCTCACCAGCCGACAACATCTACCACATCGACAAGACAAAGTTTGACGTACCTTTTGTATGCGGTGCCAAAAACCTTGGCGAGGCTCTGCGCCGCATTGCGGAAGGTGCCACGATGATTCGCACCAAAGGAGAACCTGGCACCGGCGACGTTGTGCAGGCTGTCAGCCACATGCGACTGATGCAAAGTGAAATCCGCAGGCTGGTAGGTATGAGCGAAGACGAACTCTTCGAGGCTGCCAAGCAGCTACAGGCACCTTACGATCTTGTACGTTTCGTTCACGAGAACGGCAAACTGCCCGTAGTAAACTTCGCCGCAGGCGGTGTGGCAACACCTGCCGATGCATCACTGATGATGCAACTCGGTGCAGAGGGAGTTTTCGTGGGCAGTGGCATATTCAAGAGCGGCAACCCTGCCAAGCGTGCCGCAGCCATCGTGCAAGCCGTCACAAACTACAAGGATGCGAAACTCATAGCAAAGCTTTCAGAAGACCTTGGTGAGGCTATGGTTGGCATCAACGAACACGAGATAGAACTCCTGATGGCAGAAAGAGGAAAGTAAAACAGAAAAGATTGAATTAGAAAGATGACAATAGCTGTTCTCGCCCTGCAAGGGGCATTCATCGAGCATGAGCAGATGTTGCAGCGGCTTGGAGCAGACACATTTGAGGTTCGACAGTTGAGCGACTGGCAACGACCCAAGGATGGGCTTATCCTGCCTGGCGGTGAGAGCACCGTGCAAATGCGTCTGCTGAAAGAGCTAGGTCTGTATGAGCCAGTCCGCCAAGCCATTCTTGAAGGTCTGCCTGTGTTTGGCACCTGCGCCGGCATGATACTCCTATCTGAGGGATATCTCGGCACGATGGACATTCATGTGCGACGCAACGCTTACGGACGACAGTTGGGAAGTTTCCACACCACAGGAAACGTCGAGGGCATCGGTAATGACATACCCATGACATTCATACGCGCACCATACGTAGAGGAAACTCTCTCTGATGCCTGTCAACCCATCGCCACCATCGACGAACATATAGTGGCCACTCGGCAAGGCCGCCAGTTGGCCACAGCTTTCCACCCGGAACTGGACAATGACATTCGTATCCATCAGTTTTTCCTTGAGCATCTTTGCTCATAAAGAATGGAATAGGAAACAAATAAGGAACGAGGATGTATCAAAACTCAATGTTTTGGTACACCCTCGTTCCTTTGAATATAATCAAATCAGATGATTTACAATTTCTGTTCTACCTCAATCTCGGTGAAGGTTTCTATCACGTCGCCAGACTGAATGTCGTTGAAGTTGACCAGTGACAGACCGCACTCGAAGCCTGTAGCCACCTCCTTCACGTCGTCCTTGTAACGCTTCAGGGCGTTGATTTCGCCGGTGAATATCACGATACCGTCGCGTATGAGACGTGCCTTGTCCTTGGCGTGAACCTTGCCGTCGGTGACCATACAGCCGGCAACGCTGCCGACCTTGGAAATCTTGAAGACTTCTTTGACTTCCACCTGACCGGTAGACACCTCCTTCTTGACCTTGTCGAGCATACCCTCCATGGCTGCCTTGATGTCGTCCATGGCATCGTAGATGACGGAGTAGGTGTTGATCTCCACACCCTCCTGCTCTGCCAGTTTCTTGGCAGCAACAGACGGACGCACCTGGAAGCCCACGATCATACCGTTCTCGGCAGTAGAGGCGAGCATTACGTCGTTCTCTGAAATCTGACCTACGGCCTTCATGATGACGTTGACCTGCACCTTCTCTGTTGACATCTTGATGAAAGAGTCAGACAGTGCCTCGACAGAACCCTGCGTGTCAGCCTTGACAACGAGGTTGAGTTCGTGGAACTCGCCCAGTGCTACGCGGTGTGCAATCTCTTCGAGCGACAGAATCTTCGTGGTGCGGAGACTCTGCTCGCGCTGCAGCTGCAGACGCTTGTTGGCGATGGTCTTGGCTTCCTGCTCGGTCTCCATGATATGGAAGGAGTCACCGGCCTGTGGTGCACCGTTCAGACCGAGTATGATAACTGGCTCAGCAGGGCGTGCCTGCTCTACGTTCTGGTTACGCTCGTTGAACATAGCCTTGACGCGTCCCCATGCCGTACCTGCAATTACGATGTCGCCCACGTGGAGCGTACCGTTGCTTACCAGTACGGTAGAGACATATCCGCGACCCTTGTCAAGTGAAGACTCTATGACAGAACCCGTAGCCTTGCGGTTAGGATTGGCCTTCAGGTCAAGCATCTCAGCCTCAAGGAGCACCTTCTCCATGAGTTCCTCAACGCCGGTACCCTTCTTGGCACTTATCTCCTGACACTGGTACTTACCGCCCCATTCCTCCACGAGGAGGTTCATGGCAGCAAGGTCCTGACGTATCTTATCGGGGTTGGCACCCGGCTTGTCAATCTTATTTATGGCGAATACCATCGGTACATTGGCAGCCTGTGCATGTGCAATAGCCTCCTTGGTAGTAGGCATGATAGAGTCGTCGGCAGCAATGATGATGATGGCGATATCCGTCACCTGAGTACCACGGGCACGCATGGCGGTGAACGCTTCGTGACCTGGAGTATCAAGGAATGTTATCTGGCGGCCGTCAGACAGTTTCACGTTGTATGCACCGATGTGCTGTGTGATGCCGCCTGCCTCACCTGCGATGACGTTGGTGTTGCGTACATAGTCGAGCAGCGATGTCTTACCGTGGTCAACGTGACCCATGACGGTAACGATAGGAGCACGTGAGAGCAGATCGTTCTCGTCGTCCTCCTCCTCATGTATGGCCTCCTGCACCTCGGCACTGACGTATTCGGTTGTGAAGCCGAACTCATCTGCCACGAGGTTGATGGTCTCGGCATCAAGGCGCTGGTTGATACTTACCATGATGCCTACCGACATCAGCGTACCGATAAGCTTTGTGACAGGCACATCCATCATGTTGGCAAGTTCCGATACCGTAACAAACTCCGTCAGTTTCAGTGTCTTGCTCTCAAGTTCTGTATTGAGAGCATCCTCCTCACGCTGCTGAGCAGCTGCGTCACGTTTTTCCTTACGGTACTTGGCACCTTTCTTAGTCTGCGAACCCTTGCTGGTAAGGCGTGCAAGCGTCTCCTTTACCTGACGTGCTACATCTTCCTCGCTGACTTCCTGTGGCTGTCCTTTCTTCTTGTTCTTTTTCTTCTTGCCAGAGCCTTGCTGTGGCTGTGCGCCACCCTTGCCGGCAGTAGTACGGGCATTCTTGCCATTCTTACCACCCTGCTGCTGGTTGGCAGCATCATTCACATCTACACGCTCCTTGCCTATGCGGTTGCGTTTCTTCTTCTCCGACTGCTTGGCCTCACGCTCCTTGCGACGCTCTTCCTTCGATTTCTTCTTAGGGTGCGTTGACTGGTTCAATGCATCTAGGTCAATGGTACCGATTACATTAGGACGTGTTATGGTCTTGCGATCACTCTTAAGGGTGAATATCTCAACCTCAGGCTTTTCTGGAGCATTTGAAGCGTCGTCTGAAACTTCTGATGTTATTGGAGCATCCTGAACTGTCGGACTATCCGGAGTTTCTGAAGCCTTTGGAGTTTCGGGAGTTTCCTTGACAGTCTGTGCAGCAGGTGCCTCTTTCTGCTTAGGTTCTTTCTTGGGCTTAGCAGGCTCTGCCTTTGGTTCCTCTGCCTTCGGTTCTTCCTTCTTGGCAGGTTTTCCATTCAGTGCCTCAAGGTTTATCTTGCCAACAGGTTTCGCCTGTCGGTTAAGCAATGCTTCACCAGGAGTGACAGCCTTCTCTGTCTCCACTGCGGGAGCAGAGGTGTTCTCTTTTTTCGGTTTCTTTTCCTTCTCAGGCTTTTTGAACAGTTTCTCAGCCTGTGTGCGCATTTCCTTGTCTGTCCTGAAAGCCGACATGAGAGCCTCCTGCTGTGCGTCGTTGATTTTGAACGCCAGTTCATTTTTCACCTCACCAAGTTCGGGCTTTTTCGACAGAAAGTCAACGGCGGTCTGCAAACCGATATTGAGTTCCTTTATTATTTTATTTAATCTTATACTCATCTATTTAGAATTGAATTATTTAAGAATTGAAGAATTAAAGTTTTTTACTTGAGGATTGAAGGATTGAAAAGCTGAAGTATGGAAGTTTACATCACGGTGCATACTTCAATTCTTCAATTCTTCAATTCTTCAATTCTTCTTTACTGTTGTTCAAACTCTGCCTTGAGGACCTCGAGTACATGATCCACTGTCTCTTCCTCAAGGTCAGCCTTGGAGATAAGCATTTCACGCGGAGCATTGATAACCTTCTTGGCGGTGTCAAGTCCAAGATTCTTGATGGCATCAATAATCCACTGGTCTATTTCGTCGTTGAACTCATCGAGGTAGATATCCTCCTCCTCTGTAGCATCGTCAAGTTCGCGGAATACATCGATGGTATATTCGGTTATCATAGATGCCAGCTTGATGTTCTGACCGCTGCGACCGATAGCGAGCGACACTTCCTCTGGACGCAGGTAAACCTCTGCCTTGTGCTCTTCCTCGTTGAGCACGATGCTGTTGATCTGTGCAGGAGCGAGAGCACGCTGTATGAAGAGCTTTATATTCTGCGTGTAGTTGATGACATCAAGGTTCTCGTTGCACAGTTCGCGTACGATGCCATGCACACGGCTACCCTTCACGCCTACGCATGCTCCTACTGGATCTATGCGGTCGTCGAAGCTCTCCACAGCAACCTTTGCGCGTTCGCCTGGAATGCGTGCAATCTTGCGCACGGCAACAAGGCCTTCTGCTATCTCCGGTACCTCTGCCTCGAGCAGACGCTGCAGGAAGAGCGGTGATGTACGTGAGAGGTATATCTTCGGATTGTTGTTGTCGTTGGTCACGCGGTCGATGACAGCCTTCACTGCCTCGTTCTTGCGATATACGTCAGAAGGTATCTGGTCAGCCTTCTGCAGTATCAGCTCGTTGCCCTCGTCGTCGATGACGAGTACCTCACGCTTCCATATCTGATATACTTCTCCAGTGATTATCTCACCGACACGGTCTTTATACTTATTATATAATGTATCATGCTCCAGCTCAAGAATCTTGCTGGCAAGTGTCTGTCGCAGGTTCAGAATGGCACGACGGCCGAACTTTGCAAAGTCCACGCGTTCTGACACATCCTCACCCACCTCGTAGTCTGCCTCTATCTTCTGGGCATCTGAGAGAGATATCTCCTTGTTCTCGTCGCTCACCTCGCCGTCGGCCACAACCACACGGTTGCGGTATATCTCGAAATCACCCTTGTCTGGGTTTACGATAACGTCGAAGTTGGCGTCGCTGCCAAAGATCTTTGCTATAACATTGCGGAAGCTCTCCTCAAGTACACTGACGAGAGTGGTACGATCGATGTTCTTTGTTTCCTTGAACTCGCGGAAAGTATCGATCATGCTTGGTTGTTGTTCTTTCAGTCTTGTTGCCATTGTTTATGTTTTGTTATACTAATCTACCAATAATTATTTAAATTCAATCACATACTTGCAGTATTTCACATCATCCATACTGAATTCATGCTCTACATCCACAAGCACGGGGCGTTTCTTTCCCTCCTGCTTCTGTTTTTCCTGTGTCTGCACCTTGAACTTTCTCTCCTCCACGCTGAGCAGTTCTCCCTTGTATTTCTTGCCGTCACCGTCGAGCACTTCCACCTGCTTGCCTATGCAGTTGATGTACTGCTGCTCTACCTTAAACGGCTGTCCTATACCGGCGCTACCCACTTCCAGTTCATAGTCTTCCTCATCACGGCTGAGGTGATCTTCGATGTAGCGGCTCAGGTCGCAGCAGTCTTCTATCCACACGCCTTCGGCATGGTCTATCTCCACCACAATACGGTCGTCCGGTGACACTTCCACGTCAACAAGGAAATACTCTTTTCCCTCCAACCACTCCTCTACGATACTCTTTACTTTTTCTCTTTCTATCATAAACTATATTAATAAGTTAAAAAGAATGAGGAACTCCCTTTGGAGCTCCTCATTCCACTGAACAGATGCAAAGTTACTGTTTTTTTCTGAACTGCACAAATTTTTTTATTACAAAATGTGTTTTTACCCGCATTTTTTCTTTTTATGCTGTTCAAGACATGTAATTTGCAATCACCACATTACCATTCTTCTTCATCGAAGTCTGTCATCCAGCCCTGCTTGGCATCTGCCGTTCCGGGCTGTGGCTCCCCATCGGAGTTGCCGCCGGGGATTACTTCCTCACTGGCGTTAGTGCCGCATATCATCTCCGAGAAGGCAAGATGCAACGTTTCTATTTCCGGCTGTATGTATGTTCGTTTCATTGTTAATTGTTTTTCTTTATATTACTTCACTACTACTTTCTTGCCTCCATGCACGTATGTGCCGGCCTTTACTGGCTTGCTGTCAAGTTTCACACCGCCGAGCGTGTACCATGCCTCTGGGTCTGTCTCGTCGGCTGTCACTGTCGTCACGTCGGTCATTTCCTCTTCTGGGTCGAAGATGGCAATGGACTTGGCACACAATGCCGAAGCTGTCATGTATGCACGGAATGGCGGAATGGTCACGTCGCCGTTATAGTTGGCGGCATCCCAGAACTTGTCATTGGCAATGTAGTAGCCACTGTTTATCTTCTCGCCTTCGAATGTACCATTGAGGGTCAAGTCGCCATAGCCGTAGTCATGAGCTGCTGCGTCCACCTCCACATTTTCTGCAGTGATGGTGATGCCAGTGGCGGCATTGTCGCGGCGAACAATTACCGGTACGCCTGCTTCCACGCTGCCTGTGCACTTCGTCACAGTGAGCGAACCGTCTTCCACGCCATTCACGTTATACAGACTGTATGGCTGGTTTGCCTCGTCTATGGTCAGTGCGAACGGCAGACAGAGCGTGCCCCACTTTGAGGTCATCGCACGGCTGTATTCCACCTCTCCTGCTGTGAAGTCATATTTAGAAACGAATGACTTGCCGTCAACAAGGGTCAGGTGCTCGGTGTAGTAACCATCGTCCACCTTCGTCAGCTTGTTCTTCACGTCGCCAATGTTGTAGTATGCGTTGACGGTGAACGGTACTTCAGTCTCGTAACAGTCGAAATCTACATACTCCACATAGTTAAATGCCACCTCGTTGCCTTCGGCATTAAACATTGCTACGTCAGGCAGGTCGAGCGTGCTGTTGGCATGATATTGCATGCCACCACTATAGCTTCCGCCCAAGAGAGTAATCTCCATTCCCCCTTCATTGTTGTAGATAGAGTATTGGCCTTTACCTTTCAGGTTGCCGCTCTCCATGGTCAGCGAACCGCTCACGGCATATACCACAATCGATGAGGCGTTGACGAGTGCGCCCTTCTGGTCCTCACTGCTGTCAATCACGGTAAGGTCCGTACCGTTCAGCTTCAGCACCCAATCGCCCTTGATTCCCAGCGTGTCGCCGTTGAGGTCGAGGGTGAATGCACCATCGGTCAGTGTTATGTATCCGTCTCCGTTCGGCAACGTGACGTTCTGCAGCAGCTTCAGTGTTGCATTGTCGCTTGCCGTGCACTGCTGTGCTGCCGCA